>JAYTTR010000398.1:0-20040 GCA_043744935.1 Gemmatimonadaceae bacterium | reverse complement strand
CGATCAGTCGGAGGTATTCGGGCACGTTAGTGTGCGCCGGACACGCCCATTGGCAGTCAACGACCTTGTGATAATGGCGCGGACTGGTGACGTCGGTGTGCAACGACATGCGGTTGGCCCCTTCTTGGCGAGTTCAACCCAGATGTTGGGGGCGGGAACATGGAGTAGCAAGAAGGAAAGTGGGGGCAACACGTCGACAAATTATCCCCACCATCATGCCGGGACGGAGCGCAGGGTGACCCGCTTCCTTATGGCACCATCTTTCGTGGTAACTTCGCCTTGCGTTCCGCTACCAGTTTGTCGAACTCCGCTTGCTCGAGATATGTGACGTCAATCCAATTGTGCGCCATCTCGTCCACGGTGCGGTCACCCCATCCAATCCATTGACCCGGATCCGGATTGTTGAGATTTGCCGCCGTGTTGTCATGCCAGGCGGTGAATGCGAGGGTCGTGCCTTTCGGGAGTAACGGTGCAACCTCGGTGGCATACACATAGTTGATGTGCCACTGCCACTGGAAGTTGCTCACTTGACTGAGCACTTCCTTGCGGCCATCCGGATAAATCGCTTCGAGTGACATGGCTTTGCCGCGCATGTGCATGTGCGGTTGAAAGTTTTCGAGTCTCGCCGGCGCCTGCAACACATAAAAATTTTGTGTCACCGTTTTTTCATTTGGTGGAATGTCAAGCTCGGAGCCACGCGATACATCGAACATTCGCAAAATGGTGCGATGCTGGGGCACGTAGCCCTTCGGATAGAAGTACACGGCCAGTTCAACTTGACTGTCCTTGAATTCTTCGCCGATCGCGTGCATGTGGACTTCCCAGCGAATGCGCGAATTGGGCAACATCAGCTTCCCCGCGTCTTCAGGAAAAATCTGTCCCGTTTTGCCAACCGCCCATTCCATGAACAGACCGGCGTTGGACTGATGATCATGCGCTGAATTTGCGAGTCCCGTTACGCCATCTTCGTCTTGCAGCAAATACGCGAGCACGTGATGTACAATTTTTCGATCGTTGGCGCGTACAGGTTTCACTTCGATCGCGCGCACCCAACGCGCCTCTTTCAACCCCGTTTCGACAACGGGCCGGTACCATTTGTCCTGGGTATGCGGTGCAAGCGTGTATGGCTTTGACCGAATGATGAGATCGGGCTGACCTAGTTGCTCAGCAAGCTGCCACCGGTTTGGATCAGGAAACGTGATGGCTGGCGGCATGTCTTTCAGCTCGCCCATGGGTGTGCCCGCATCGACCCAATCAACAATCGCCGCGACCTGCGCATCGGTCAAACTGCGATCATCCTTGAACTGTTGAATCCCGATGGTACGATCGATATGCCACGGGGGCATGAGTCGATCAGAAACTTTGGCGCGGATGCGACGCGCATATTTTTTCGCGTCGTCGTACGTCAGCAGCGAGATCGGAGCAATCGAACCAGGTTGATGGCACGTCTGACATTTCTGCTGCAGAATCGGCGCGACATCGCGCGTGTAGGTCACGTCCTTGTGTACCACACCGTTAGGCGCAAGCGGATTTTGTGCGGCCGCCGTGGTATTCAACATCGCGGAAGACAACGCGAGCACGATGGCACGTGTGCGGCTCGAGAAACAAGGGAATTGCACGCGCGGCCTCGAATCGTTGAAAGTCATGGAGTGACCGTTACTTTGACAAAACCGTTCGTCCAGCAACACTGCGCATGTCCCGCACTTTCGGCCGGTGTATCGTTGGCGCGCACGCGGAGCATGTAATCGCCGACGCGATTGAACGTGACGGACGTTGAACCTGTGCCACCCGTTGGGGACAGACGCGTCGTGGTTGTGCTGAACGTCGCGTCACCAACGCCCTGATGCAGAAACCATGTGAGGTCCACGGGCGTACCAACGCGCACCCCTGCTGCATTCGTAGCGCCAGTTTTGCCGTCGTCTTTCACAACGACATTGAGCACGAGCGGTTTGCCGACGGCAATACGCAGTGGACCCGCCGTCACACCCAGTGGACCCTGGCCCTCGGCGCTCCCGGCAATGCTGAGCGTTGGCGGTGTGTTATCCGCACTCGCTTCACCTTCGATCGCATCGATTTCCCACTCTTCTCGCAAGCTGCCGGCAATTGCAAATGTCTGCCCGTGATCCTTCAACGTCCACACCACTTTCTTCGCACCAAAATCGGCCGGCACGACGACGGCGAATACGCCCCAGTGTCGTCGCGGAGCGAAGTGTGTCGGCTGTCCTTGATTGGGCGTGCCAGGCGCGATGAAATTCGCGTCGCCAAGGGGCACGTCTACTTGTTCTGCTGAATTGCGATTGAAGTAGCCAAACGAGATGCTGAACGTGCCGTCTCGATTGTGATACCAACCTTCAAACACGGGCGTGACGGTTTGTCCGCTCGGACTTATAGGCGCGAGCGACCGTTGTGCGTGTGCCATGAACGGAGTGATCGCGACTGCGAGCAGGAGGGCGATGCGGCTACGACGATCAAACACGTCGACTCCAGCGAGGTGGGGATAAAGCTCGCCCTATTATCGCTGCTTGTCGTAAAGTTGCAAGTATTGCAACGCGACATCGTCGAGCAATGCACCGGCGAATGCGGGATACTGCCGACGAGTCGTCCCGGCGTGGCGGCGCTGTCGAAACAGCGAATCCTGCCGCGCAACGCATGCCGGGTGCACCGCGACGGAGCTCTGTCGCGCTGATCTACGCGTGCGTCGAACCGCTGCTCGGCGCGCGCTATCGCGGCTGTGCGCCCGCGCTAACGCGTCACAGTAAACTGAAACGGCTGATGAACAAGTTGCGCGACTTTACGTCCGCCGTATTCGGCGGGAAGGAATCGCATCCGGCCTAACGCGGCACGCACGGCGGTAGTGAATTGTGCGTGATCACTATGCAGTGCAACAAACGTTGCAACGTCCACTCGGCCAAGCGTGTCGACCACGAATTGCGCGAGCACCGTGCCTTCAATACCGGCGCTGCGGAGCATGTCCGGATACGTGGGGCCCACGGAACCAGGTGCGGGCACGACGGTTTTTTCCACCTGCGCATCACTGTAGATCCCGTTTGTCGGCACCAACGCGCTCGCAGGCACGTCGATTCCCGTCGACCTATCGTTAGGATGCCCGCGTCCAGTAAAATCGTCGATGTTGGTTGGTGATCTGGATAGATCGATCGTCGGCAACACGTCCGGAATGTCAATGGGCGCAACGAGCTTTTGAAAGCCTTTCGGTGTCGGTGCGGCCGTGAAGACGCGGTCGGTTCTGGCAGGCGGTGCGATTGGTGGCGGTGCGTTCGGGACGAAGTGAATCTCGGTGACGGGTTCTTCCGCCGTTGATGCAACCGTAGCGTTGGCCGTTGCAATCACCGCGCCGGCAATCAGACTTGCGTGGATGAACACCGAAAGCAGTGAGCCACCCGTCCGTTTCGAGCGTGCGGCGCGCGACTCGAGCAACGTGTTGAACATGATGAGCCTCCGAAGGTGATTGCGACGAGGTATCAATCCACGCTGAACGGTGCGATGCCGTGATGAGGTGAACGTGGAACAAGCATTACAGTTGAATGACGCGTGCGTGACATGTTGATTGTGCAGGTGCCAAAACAAAACGTTGGTAGATTTGTCTCATGACTATTCCCGCGCTGTTACTCTCCCTCGCGCTTCACTTCGCTGCGCCGCCGAGCGACACACTGCACTGCGCTGCCGCTGCGGCATTTCTTCGTCACGATCGCCACATGATTGCCGCGGTTGATGTCGATACCATCAACGATTGGCGCACGGGCAGGCACGTCAGCGGCTGTCGCATTACGGCGGCAGGGGCCACTGAGGGTACGGTACAGGCGGAAGCGTTACGGTTCTACGAAAGCTTACGCGCCGCGAAGTGGACACGTACACCAGACCCGCGTGATTCTCCGAACGAAGCATCGCTTCGCTTTCGCTGGGAGGCGAGCGACTGTCTCTTCAATGTGAACGCGCAAGCGTTGCTCAACACGGACGCAGAAATGCGCGTCAATGACAAGCTTCAGCTCGCGCCCGCGCAAACCCGATATCAAATTTTCGTGATGTGCATGCCCGCCATGCAGGCGGCGCCGAGGTAACATTTGCCAACGCTATCGAGGATGAATACGCGGTAAGTTGTGCTGAAAATTCATCTGCTCGTTGGTTGTAATGCGGCGCCGTTCTTGTTGGTGATCGGTGCGTCAAGTGCGCTGGTGGTATTCGAGGAGCCATATACCGATGGCGTGGCAAATGAATAGCTCGCGCATGTGACGCCCGGCGCAACGCTCCGCTCGTTCGACGCATTGCGCGACAGCGTTTGCACGGCAACTCCGAACGTGGAGGTGCGTGCGATTGGCTTCGGTTCGGAATTTCGCAATACGTACACCGTCTCCATGTGCGGCGCGGGTCGCACAGCTCAACCAGCAGTGACCTGTCACACCTTCCGTCACTCGTTCGCTACGCACCTGCTGGAGTCTGGCTACGACATTCGCACCGTGCCGGAGTGACTCGGGCATCGTGATGTTCGGACGACGATGATTGACACGCATGTATGAACCGCGGAAGTCTCGGGATTCGGAGCCCGTTGGACCTGCCGGTGGCGGTGCGGGATCCGCGACGTGGAGGGTGACATCGGCACTAGCAGGGCGTCGCGATTCGAGCGAGCGTGGTTTGGGTTCGCTTGGTCGGCCTATCGCGCAGGTGATTGCAGCGGCGCCGGTTGGGGGCGCGGCTGAACACGTTGCGGATAGGGGGTTGCGGTGTGGACGCGCAAGGCGGAGCGTTGAGAGGGGTCGGGCGGCGATAGGTCGCCGAGTCGACGATACGCAGGTCGGCCTACTACACGTTAGGCCTCTACAGACTTCATACGCTACCGCTTGGGAATCGGCTATTTTGAAAGAGCATCACTTATTCCGTCATGCCGCACCAGATTCTCAAACAAGGATTGAACTGAAAAATGCTCATTCAAGCCGTCGGTGCCCTAGCATTGGTTTCGCTTGCGACCGTTGGCTGCACCTCAGTAAACGTATCTGACTATCCATCCTGGTGTTCTTACGTTCACAGCCCGAAGGAGGGCGAGGCCGACGTTTTTTCTATGGATCAGGAGGCGGTGAAAGCCGGAGTGGTCGCTGCATGGAACAAAATTATTTTTGAAAACAGTACCGAGGTCCTAGGCATGGATCACGCTGACGTGGAGAGGGACAGCCTGATGCAAGAACTCCGAAGAATTCATGCTGTCGGCGCTTGGTCTGTAGGCGATACCATCACGTTTGGCCTTACTGTCTTTCCAGCAACCCAACTGAACGCTGGAGGGTCGTCTGCTGAAGTCTTCGGTCGACAATATCAAGCGGGGATGGAGAAAGCCGCGACCCTACACGGCAAGGCGGAAATGGAACGCGGAGAGTATTGCCTTTACGAAGGACTGAATGTCTTCTTCGCGAGCATTGTTGTCCGCACGAGCAATTCGACTGCGACAATTCCGAGCGAGGTCTTCGAACGCTTGAAGAAATACAGATAGCCGTCTCGTTCGGTCATGAGTGCCGTGAGCGGGCGCGGCCGCAATTGCGGCCTAACATTCGCTTGCTGCTGTCAGCGGAGTTTGGAATACCGCCAATTGCTCGCTCCGGTCGCTGGCGGCAATTTGTTGCAATGCACTGCAGCAGAAGCCAGCGTTAAGCCGCAACCCATACATCGATGAATGAAAAGACCGCGAAGTGGCAACGTTGGCTCAATGACGTAAAACAGCAGATGCGTTCGCTGTTTTGGTCCCGTCAAATCTTTAATGAAACTATCGAAGTCATACGTGCAAATCCCTTGCTGCCCCAAGAGAATTCGTTCTACGGCGCAATGCAGATGTGGTACGCAGCCTCGGTGCTCTCTGGAATTCGCCGCCAACTGAAGTCGTCTGATCAGAGCATCTCGCTGGTTCGAATACTCGAGGAGATCCGCGATCAACCGGCGCTTCTGAGCCGTACCCGATGGAGAACGCTTCATGTCGGCACTTCAATTCCGATCTCCATGGTTGACTTGTCATTCACCAGGCTTGTGGGAAACGGAGAAACAGTCGACTCTGCATCGGTCGAGGCCGACCTCGTATCCCTCAAAGCTATCGCGCAAAAGTGTGAGGCATACACGGACAAGCGCGTTGCGCACCACGACAGGGGATTAGATCCTGAATTGCCGACCTACAATGACTTAAATGCGACGCTCTCGGCATTGGACGAGCTTTTTCAGAAGTATTATTTGCTCGTCACGGGAGACAATGCGCTTACCGAAGCGAACATAGCGTACAACTGGAAGCAGGTGTTTCACCATCCATGGGCGCCCCTTGCGCCCTAACATTCGTTTGGTGCTGACAGCGCGGATCCGAAGCCGCCAATTGCTCGCTCCGCTCGCTGGCGGCAATTTATGAAAACGCGCTGCAGCGCAAGCCAGCGTTAGCTCGTCGTAACCGGGCATTTCAGCTCAATCTGCGACCTTTTCAGGTGAGGATTCTGCAGACAAATTTGAAAGTGTTCAGCTACGCGTTCATAGTCAGCAACATTCTTCTTAATCCTCAAGTGATCATGCCACACCGTGATATTCTAGCTCCGCGAGAAGATGGAAGTATCGCTCAAGTGCGAGTCTACGACGACTTTACACCACCGCTTGGAGTCGATTGCGATCGCGCGTATCGCGCAGTAGGAGCACTAGGCAAATACAAGCCGAGTTACCGTTGGTCGACACAACTATTCACATTTTTGGCCTCAGCTATACTCGTTGGTGGTTTCGTATCTCTGTTTTGGTGGCCGTGGTGGGTCCCGATCATTGGCGTTGTTGTCAGTAGGATCATTTATAAGTCAGCCAAACAGTCATGTGCGGACTTCGTGCGCGAAATTATTCGTGACAACGCGACCGGTGCCAATGCGATGGCTCAACTTGGTCTGATCGTATCCAAAATTCCGGCCAATGCCGTGACGACGCGCTGATGCAACGTTGTTCAACTCCAGCAACGCAGCCGCGGTGCGAACACGAGGGAACGAGCGTTGCTGCTGACAAACGCGCGACCGAAGGTGTACAGTTGCCGCTGTGTAATCTCATCGCTGCGCGATTCGTTCACAGCTCGTTCCGTTTGAGCGTTTGCAGCAGAACGCGGCGTTATGTGGCCACGCCGCTCCAAAAAATCTGAACCTTGAAAATCCGACTCCCCTCACTGCGTCAACCGATGTATGGCACCCATGGTTAAGAAGGTCGGACAGGTACTGGGCACTGTTGCGCTTGCGGTCTTTGCCTTTTTCTGGCTCGGCGTAGCAGAATGGCTATTGTTGGCCGTGTGGGCATTGCCTTTTGCACTGGGGTGCTGGTACTCGATGCGAAACGATGAGTCGCCAGGCTTCCTTGCGCGCTACTCGCTACCGGTAGGCGCTGCACTACTCCTGCCTTGGGCTTACGTCCTTGTACATCTCATTGGACCCGATCTGCATCCGATCGCTCAGAGATTGCTTTCTTTGCCACTCGAGTCCGACCCCAACCGCGAGGGCGGCGGCGCATTGGATGGAGGCATCCTCTTCTTGGGAGGATTGATTTCAGTGGTGGGGACGGCGGCTGTTTTATTGAAGGTCGGCGTGGAGATCCATGGAACCTCCCCAAAGCCGGAGCCAATTCGCAGACGAGAGTATTTCCTCACCACGCTCCTGTTGGGTGCCCTGGTGTCAGCCGGCGTCTCGCTTCTTGGGTTTGGCGTTTATGGTTTCATCCTCGCTATCGTGACACTCATTGCGGGACTCTTTGCCATCACGCACGATCCCATTTTCTTACGACTTAAATCGGCTTCGGTGCGACGGCGTCGAACGGAGGATCGCGTGCAACGTGAGAAGACGGTGAAGGTCTTCCCGTCGGCCACATAACGTTGCGTCGCAGCAGCCACGGCGGCTATTGATAGAGCGCCTTTCGCGCGTTCTTTTGCTGATCGCCCCGCAGCTGAACTTGGGCGTTAGGCGGAACACCAAGCTTTAATGCAAGTTTAGATTCTGCGTCGATTTTTGGCGTAGGTTACGATCCCACCAAGATTGACGGAGCGATCATGAGTAACGAAAGCGACTATGTATCAATGCGTGCATCAACGGGGCAACGTTTTTCGACCTTCTTGTTGGACATATTATTCGTCTACATCCTGTCTTTCGTAATCGTCGTGGTACTGGCTCTTGCTGGATTGCAGCAGTTCATTTCCGACACCAATAATTACGTATTCGGTATCATCTTGATGTTGATCTATTACGTCCCCCAAGAAGTAACTAGCGGGAGAACTATCGGAAAACGAATTGTCGGAACGCGTGCGATTTCGCTGGATGGTGGACGTATTACGGCTCTCCAATGCGTCGGTCGCACGCTCTGCCGATTTATCCCGTTCGAGGCGTTTTCGTTTCTGGGCGGAGGTGGGCGCCCATGGGGCTGGCACGATAAATTCTCAAAAACCCAGGTTGTAGTGTTTCAGAAGCTTGCAGACAACGCAGAAAGCAGTCCGAGCGCGAGATCCGCCTAACGAGCGGCTGCTGCAGTCAAAGACTGTGAGGTACGCTGTGTAACTGCGCCGTGCTCTGCACAGCTCCCGTCACAGCTAATTTATTGGGAGCCTTTGCAGCAGAACGCAGCGTTAGACAGCTCACTAACATCTATGTCAATTCATACAATAGTCGACTCGCTTCCGCGCGTGCTGTATCGCACTTTCGCCGACGCTGATCTTAAATACGCGCACGCGTTTGCCCATAGGGGCGAGCTGCGAGTGAGCGAAATCGAGACCTATCGCGGCATCGGCGGCGAGCGCGAAGACATGGACGAATCGACTTCCTTTGCGCTGGTTCCGGGAATGATCCCAACGGTTTTCGTGAATGTCCCATGTATGAAAATCGTCGACTCCTCCGAAACTGCTGGTCACTTCAACCAACAGACATCTTTCCGCAATCCCACTTATATCTCATGTTTCTCTAAGTCCGACGCGAATGTGACGGAAATTCGTAGGCGGTTCGGCCGGTGGTCAGTGGCGATCCGATCTACCGAAGTATTTGTCGAACGCATCGCCGCCGCGTTCTCCAACTTCACAAAGCTTGAGATTGACCCGGACTTCCTTGAGGCGTTTCCAGTTCAGTACAATCGCGGCGATGTCCTCACGGCGGCGCAGCTCGAGGCGATTGGCGTACGCTTGCATTACGGCCAGAAGAGCTCAGAATTCAGTTGCGAAAGTGAGTACCGAATAGCCGCGATCTACGGCGGCGTCCGCTCAGAGCTTCCAAAACACGCAACTCTACACATCGAGATGCCGGCTGGAATATATGAAATTTTGGATCTTCAGAAACTCCGCGCGCTGCCTGATTTGTAACGAGCGTTGCTGCAGTCAAAGGCATTATTGAGGTACGCTGTGTAAGTGCGGATCACTGCGTGCTGCTCCGTTCACAGCTAATTTATTTGAGCCTTCGCAGCAAAACGCGGCGTTAGAGCGCAGCTCAAATTCCCAACGATTGCAAGTGGACAGGCACCCATGGCGCAAAAGCAAGAAGTGCACGAACTCGACACTTCCTTCGTAAGCACCATTGTAGTGCGCCTCCAATTCAAGGACGTCTTCTTGAGGACGTGGACGCGCGAAGAGTTGATCGAGCGACTGAATAGGTGTCCCCTCTCGATAGTCCTCGACTACATAGGGAGGGCATCTGCGATTCTCTTCAAGGACGGCGGTCGCAACCTAGATACGCAGCGACAGCTCTGCGAAGTGTTCTTCGGCGCGCTGGCATCCCGAGTTTGGATCGCTTTTGAGAAAGGGATCTCCGAGAACGCCGATTCAAAAGGTCTGCAACTCGTCGTGCTTTTTGACGAGGCGACCGTGGCACTCACCGCGAAAATGGCGTTGCTCCATAGCCCTGCACTACCCGCAGCAACTGGCATCGACGTGGCCTCGCTCGGCGAAGCAATGCTGATGATCAATAAGCTCGTCGACGCGCAAGCTCCGATAGAATTGAAACGATCGACACCAGAAGGGCGCGACGCGCGGGCATACTACGTGTACGTCGTATCGGCATTCCAGCCGCGCGAGGATGAACTTCACGCGTTTGCTCGCACGGCCGAACTGCTTCTTCGCGATCAGCCACAGCTGCATGGAACGCCGAACTACATCGATCTTCCCGCTCGCGTGAAGGTCGCCACTGATCTTGATAGCTCGACGCTCTGGTCGATTCTGTTCGCATACTTCACGCACTTTTCCACAATCAGTGCGTCCGACGCGCACGAAAGAAATGCCTTCATTGATAGCGGAAATTACTTCGACGCGTACAAATTCTCGGAATCTGACGTCAGATCGTTTCTGCGTGTCGTTGCACAACCGCATGACCAAGCAATCGCGGAGCTTCGTCGCAAGCACTCCATAAGTACGGTTCGACCGTACGACAACTTCGCAATCGCGAGAGCACCGCTAATTGAGATCGACAACCGGGCATATTGCCCCGTGGTACGATTTCTCTTCGAAAGGGTCACTTCCGGGCTCTATCACGTTCTCCTAAATGCGACGCCCGGGTCAACTGTCGAAGATATTGCCTCCCGAGAACGCTTTCAGCGTTATCTCGGCGATGTTTTCGAGGACTACGTCGATCGCCTCGTTCGTCGCGTGCTGGATGTACGTCGTGCTAACGGTAGGCCGGTTCCACTATACCTTGGCCCTGCCGAGCTCAGAGCAAGTGTGGCGCCGTCCAAGAAGGGATTTCAGTCACCAATTTGCGACCACCTGATTTGGGACGGGACCTCGGCTGTCATCTGGGACAGCAAGGCGAAGTTTCTACCACTCGAAGCGCGAGTCGGTGAGAACATAAGGACATTCATCAAACGTTTCGGAGAGCTGGTCGACGGCGCGGCCGGCCAACTTCATGCAACCGCTGAGCGCATTCGCTCTGGTGCATTCGCTCAGTATGGAATCGATCCATCGAAGGTGCAGCACATATTTCCGGCGATGGTTTCCTTAGCCGACTACGCGATCCAACCACATCTTCAAGTTTGGATCGAAGGCAGAGTACGGTCTCAGGCGTTTCTGACGAATGGCTTGTCTCATCCATTCGAAGTGCTGATGTGCAGCGACTTAGAGAAGTTAGAATCGCCTTGGGCGGAGGGACGTGAGATCGCGGATATCCTTCTTACAAAGCGAAAGAGTCAAATATGGCGTCAGCACTCAATGCACAACTTTATCGCAATGGGAGGCAATCTCGATATTCAGCATTCGCGGAGCGCCCACCTCGTGAAGATGTTCGAACAGTTGACTGATTCCGCAGAAAGCTTCTTTGCCGCAAACCTGCGCGCTGTAGAGGCGGAATAAACGTTTCCACGACTATAGCGCCAAGGATATATGTCTCGGCCTCGATACTTGCACTCCCAGTAGCTCCGTGGCCGAACTCTAAAGGCAAGGTCCCGGCGGAACTGCGCTCTTACCTTGCGTTTCTGCTGACAGGGCCTTCAACGTGACGTCCTTGTTCGCACTGCTCGCTGACCGCAACTTATTGCTAGGCCCGGCAGCAGAACGCGCGTGTTAGGCCGACAATACCATGAATCCGATGCGTAACCAGTTCCTATCCTCCAATAGCTATGTCGATTGAATCCGCCCTTCGCGATATCGTCACGATCAATCGAGGGCTTGGCGACTTTTGGTCGAAGTCTGCAGGGTGGGCACCATCGTCCACCGCGCAGTTACTCAGCAAATCAAGACTTGATTGGCAAACATCATTGTCCGAAACGCTGGCCATGTGGTGCTTACCGATACGTTCGACACTCTCCCCGGGCGAGTTGATTCTCGCTTGGGCAAATTTGCGCAGCTTGGTCGAAGGTACGCTGAAGTTGTTTCTGTCGGTGTATCATCAAGATTATCTGGGCGACAAGTTCGCGATCCAGCAACGCGGCACAATTGTGCAGCCAGACGAAATCGGGCTCGAGCAACTTCGAACGTTCTTCGTGAAATCCGACCTGTTGCCGCAGCACCACCAGTTCATTCAATTCGTACGGGAGCGAGGAAATGCTATTCACTCATTCAAGCACCGAGAGCTGGGCGACCATAACGACTTCTCGAATACCGTGACGTCATACCTGTTGCTGTTAAGAGACGTGGACCGGAGTCTGCCATATCCAGACGGCGTGTCATTTCATTGGCAACTTTGATCTTGCGCTGAACAGCCGGAAGATAGGTGACACTTTGTTTGGAAACATCGTTAACAATCTTTCTTGAGTGATTGTGCGCCGCTAATCGTGGGGTGCGCTCGTGGACGCGACCGAGAGGGTCGTATTAGCGCACGTTCCTAATGCCGTCGTGTACGTCTTCCACGCCAATCATTTCGTCATACAGAGCCTGGCGCAGAAACTGTTGTCCGTTGTGCAAGCGAAACGTGCCGGCGCTGCTCGCGCGGCGGACTTTGACGTGGCCAGGATAGGTTGGCGGAACGATTCGCGACGGAAACGGGCGCGGTGATGCGCGCCACCGTGACGCGGGCGGTTCGTCGTGCAGCGCTTCGTGTGGTCGCGCGTGATTGTACGTCTGCATAAATGTGTTGCACATTCGCTGCTGCACCGTCGCAGTCGCTGCTACGGGCTTCATTACTTTCGCTGTCAGCTCGCGATGCGTGCATGCGCGTCATTTTCTTGTGGACTCGCGGGCGCAATGCGCTGATGCGCGATCCCCAGGTGCAGCCACCACGCGTTGAGGCGATTGAGTCCGTGAATACCGTTTCACGCGAACGGCGCGCCGCGGTCGCGGCGAATCGCGTCCGGCAGTCCGTGCGCACGGAAGAGTCGACGCAGCTCGCGGTGCATGCCGGCGGCGCGCACGTCGGGAAAACGCTAGCAGCACAATACGTCGCGACTGACGTGATCGACGATGGTGAGTGGAGAGCAATAGATGCCATCGCGCATGCGGAACTGGCCGTTGAAATCATCGTCCACATGTGATTCGGTGCGGTCATGTGCAGCGGCGCAGCCCCCGGATGTCTCTAGTGCGTCCGCGACCGGCGACTACGCGCACGTCCGTGGCGTTAGAGCATGTCGCTGATTGTGCTGCGGACGGGCCATGCAACGGAGGGATCCATCGTCTCCAGGTGTTTGAGAATCTTGCGGGCGCCCCAGCCATCGCGCGTATGCTCAGCGAGCATGCGTTCGATGATCGGTGGCGCCGTTTCATTCGGCGACGACAGCGGCGCACGACGGTGCTCCGCCAAGCCGGCAACGCCGAGCGCGAGAAAACGCTCGCGCCATTTGTCTCCGTGTGACGACTGATACCGGAGCGCGCACAGAGCTCGGTCATCGTCCACATCCCGCTCGCGAGATCCTGCGCGAAGTGATGCCGCTCGAACATGGGATCGGTCTCCAATCAGGGCATCGCCAAGTCTCCGAATGGGGATCGGAGAACTGTCACACATGTCCCCGGACATCTGTCACACAAGTCTCCGTATTGTACTTGGTTGACGCCTAACCCAGCGTTGCTGCAGCCAAACGTGGTGAGTTGCGCCGTGTAACTCCGCCGCTCAAGCGGCTATATCACACAGCTATTTTATGAAAGCCTTTTCTGCAGCACGCACGCGTTAGACATCACCGAAATACCATCGCAACAGATTCGGGTTTCCAGACGCCGTGTCGAGGACCGTTCGTTGCGGAATGAATCGGTCCTGTCGTAGGGACACGTGCCTCGCCCCATGCGCATTCGACTTCATTGCCGCCACCGGTTAAATTCAACGTTCACCAAGATACGAGGCGAGGTAATGGAGCTGACAGCCGTATTTCGCAAAGATGAAGCCGGCGGATTCGTGGCATTTGTCGAAGAGTTGCCGGGCGCCAATACCCAAGGCGAGACGCTGGAGGAAGCGCGCGAGAATCTGCGCGACGCAGTCGCGCTGATCATTGAATCCAATCGCTTCCTGGCCGAACAGGCGATCGGGAGCGCCGAGGTTATTCGCGAGCGGCTCAGCGCCTAGCACTGTTGGTCAATGAAGCGCATTGATCTGATCCGCCATCTGGAGGCCCATGGATGTCGGTTGTTGCGGGAAGGCGCGAATCATTCGGTCTACGTAAATACGGCAGCCGAAAAGTTGTCCACGGTGCCGCGCCATCGCGAAGTCAAAGAGTTCTTGGCGCGCAAGATCTGCAAAGATTTGGATGTCCCGAGCGCGTGTGCAATCGCGTAGATAGGTGACAAATCAAACCGGGTACATGGGTAACACTCGGTTGAGGGGCAGAGTCATTCTCGGATGACGCCATCGCGTTCGTCGAAACGAGCCAGCAGCACGGTGCGTAGTTCCGCGATGTTCTTTGTTGTTCACGCCTCTGCAATGCACCTCGGCCGAGGTCCCAGCCAGCGGGCACACTCGCGCTTCGCCCTCGCTTACGTGCAACATCGAGACCTCACCGCGTCCCTCTTGAGAGACAGCGCGCGATTCTGACGGCGCCGTCGGCCCGCTTACCGATTTGCCGGAGCTGCTGCGGCCAAATGTGGAGATGGACTGGAATCTTGGAGATCGCTGCACGATCGTCCAGGCTGATATCACCTACCTTTAACAGCACGCAAACGCGATTCGCAGAATTTCGGGCTACAGGGCACAACAGCGCTACGACGACATGGATCACGGAGAGGGATTCCGCGATTGGGCGCAGTACCCTAACGCTGACATGGGCCTGAAGAACCCTACAGACGGCATCACGCGCGTGTATCCCAGTTTCTGGACCTCGGGATTCAATGCCGCAGGCGAGACTGGCGCTCTCATCGCCCACGATGAGGTACATCACCTCGGCGGAAACGAGATTTCGGGGAATGCTATGCAAGCCACGTGTCTCAACCCTCAGAGCTAGAGAGGAACGAAAATGACCATCATCTCGCACAATATCGGCGCCATCTGCATGGGCGTCGCGCTCAACGTGGGTTTGCTCAACGCTCAGACGTCGCGAAGCACGCCGAAGGAAATCGCCGAAATGGTTGACGCGGCTCTATTAGGGGTGATCCCATCGGATAGGAGTCTGACCATCTACACGGTGGCGGAAAGAGGGATACGCTTTGATCATGCGCGAACACTTGCAGCATTCGGCTACGGCGGGGATGGAGCGGCGAGGGCGGCATTCTCTCCACGGACACCTATGGCATCTGGAACGTCAGAACTACTGAGTGATTGCAGTCAGTTAGGTTCGAAACCTTGCAAACTCATCGGCAAAGCGGCCTACGTGTTCCTTGAGCCCATTTCGATCACGCGTTCCGACGCGGTTGTGTCTTTACACGTGACGTGGGCCTCAGCCGTCTCGCCGTACACGTTTATGTCGTCATTCGCGACAGAAGTTCACCTATCGCGATCCGAAGCTGGACCTTGGAAGTTCGTGCGAGCCGGGGCAACCATTGCCAGCTAGCCTGCTTGGCTGAGCCTCAACGTGCCCCGGCGAGAAGCCCGAAGGAGGAGAAGTGCCGCAACGCGGGGCTTGGGCGTACACTCTGAATTATCGCTGCAATAACAGCACAGGCAGCCAATACGGAACCCATCTTGTCGACTGGTGCCGTCAGGCCGAGCAAATCATGGTCCGAGCGCCTATGCGACGTCCATTCACTTCGGCGGCAAGCCGACCGACTATGCGATGGCTCGCATGCGCTCTCCCGAGGATAAGACGCCTACGGGACGCACATTGATGCGTGCGGACCGATGCACTGGTCGCGTGGTGCGGACGGTGTCTACGCGAACTGTACCGCTGCAGTATCGCAAAACCCGAATTGATTGCGAGAAAGTGAAGACAGTTGTTCATTCCCCTCGTGACGAAACGCAAATCTGATAGCTCGCGTCGTGCCGAACGCATCGCAGCGTCGCCGCGATTCAATGGTCGTGTCTTTGTGAACACACATCCTGTTCGCGCGGGGCTGCGCGACGGCGTTGATCGTCCCACTCTGCGCGATTTTTTGTGCGGTGGTGTGCGTCGTGTGCCGTCGGGACCGCTGCCGATTGTGAATCCAGTCGCGACGTGGGCAACGCGCGCGGAGACCGGGCTGCGGGTCACGTGGCTGGGTCATTCAACGTTGCTCGTCGAGATTGACGGCGTGCGTATTCTGACCGATCCCGTGTGGGGGCAGCGTGTGTCGCCGCTCAAGTTTGCCGGGCCGAAGCGTTTTCATCCGCCACCTGCGCCTCTGGCATCGCTACCCCCGTTGGATGCGGTCATCGTATCGCACGACCACTACGACCATCTGGATCGTCCCACCATTCGCGCGCTCGCAAAAATGCGCGTGCCGTTTATTACATCACTTGGTGTCGGGGCGCATTTGGAGAAATTCGGCGTGCCATCCGAACGAATTACCGAGCTCGATTGGTGGGAGAGTACGTCACTGCGTGATGTGCGCGTGACGGCATCACCAGCGCAGCATTTTTCCGGACGTGGTATTCGCGACCGCAACACGACAGCGTGGTCGTCTATGCACTTGCAGGGTCCGACGCATTCGTTCTTTTTTGGTTCGGATACCGGACTGACGGATGAGTATCTGGAGATTGCGAAACGGCTTGGGCCGTTCGACATGGTGGCGCTTGAGATTGGCGCATTTCATCCCGCGTGGGGCGACATTCACATGGGTCCAGCCAATGCGTTGAAGGCGCATGCGATGTTAGGGAGTGGCGTGTTCTTGCCGATTCATTGGAGCACGTTCAATCTCGCGATGCATCCGTGGGATGAGCCCGCCGAAACGCTCTTGCGATTGGGCAAGGCGAGTGGTGCGTCCCTGGTGATGCCGAAGCTCGGTCAGGCCGTCGAGCCGTCACGTGCGCCGGCGATTATACCGTGGTGGCGCGACGTGGATTCGCATGGAGCGCCGGAACCACCAGAAAATGCCGAACAGGGAGACGCGACTGTGAGGTCGCTGGACTGGATGCCGGATTGAACGCCGATACGTCAGCGGCGGAGTACACGGCGGTCGTGGAGTGGACGCGTGGCGACCAGGATTTTCTTGATCATCGCTACAGCCGCGCGCATGTACTGCGCTTTGATGGTGGTGCGGAAGTGAAGGCCAGTTCGTCGCCGCATGTCGTGCCCGTACCCTTGTCGGACGCGCAAGGCGTGGATCCTGAAGAAGCGTTTATTGCGTCACTCTCAAGTTGTCACATGTTGTTCTTCCTGGATTTCGCATCGAGAGCAAAATTTCGGGTAGATGCTTATCGCGACGCAGCAGTTGGCGTGATGGGCAAAAATGCGGACGGGAAAATGATGATGACGGTGGTGACGTTGCGACCGACGGTCAATTTTTCTGGACAGCGTCTGCCGACGACGGACGAGGTGACGGCACTGCATCATCGTGCGCACGGGGAGTGCTACATCGCAAATTCGGTGAAGACGGACGTCCGGTGCGAGCCGGTGATCGGCCATTGAAGGTTTGGTCGCGCGCGATCGCGAGTGGTGTGTTGCTGAGCGCATGCGCAACGGCGACGCAATCAACGCCGCGTGGTGTTGGCGAGCTTGGTAGAACGGACACAAAGGTCGGCAACGGCACCAGCGCATCGACGGGCGCGTGTATTTACGTGTACTACGTGGGTATGCTGGCGGACGGCCGCGAGTTTGATGCAACGCGGAAGACGAGCGCGAGTGGACGACCGCAAGCGCCCGTGGTGTTCGAACTTGGAACGGGCCGCGTGATGCAAGGGTGGGAGAAAGGTCTCCTCGGCATGCGCGTGGGCGGGACGCGACGGTTGTCGGTACCGTATCGCATGGCGTACGGCGCGGGCGGACTGCCGCCGAGTATACCTCCGGCAACGGATTTGATATTTGACATTGAACTCGCGGCGGTGAAGGCCGCGTTGCCGACATCGAGCAATGTGGTGCGCGCGGAAATGGCGAAAACGTGCGCGGCGTGGGAGCGTTACTGAATGGCACGCACTCGCTGACGCAGCGTCAACAGTGCGTCCCGCCTGTCCCTCAAATCAATTGCTCCGTCCGCTGCTGGATCGCAGCGCGATGTAACCATTGACGATCATCAGCAGCGCCGCCGGTAAGGAAAGCAAGACACCGTCACCGCTGCGCAGACGAACGATCACGCCCGCCAGCATCAACAAACACAGACCAGTCGCCGCGAGCGGTGTGATTGCCGGCCATTTGAATCCGACTGCCAAGCCAACAGCACCCAAAACCTCGAGCACGCCCGTAAGCACCCGGAACTTCGCTAGTTCAAACCTGTCAAAATCGATGACCATCGACGACGAAATGAGCAGACTGACGCCGTAAACTAAAAAAACGAACGCGTCAGCGACCATGAGTGCGGTGTAACGGGTCATCGAATACCGGAGTGCTGTGCCGTAGCGCTGACGTAAAGCGAAAGCAACATGAGTACCAACGCCGGAACGTAGCGTGACCACGCATGGCGCACTGTAGCATGGGCGATCAACGCGCACACCATAAGCAACGCCATCAACACGGCCGGAATGAAGACCAATGCCGGATACCAAACGCCAGCCACCAACAGCGTTGCAAGCGAAATCTTTGCTGCGCCCACCATGTTGCGAATGATGCCTGGTAAACGGAACTCATCAAATTCTTTAGTGATGTTGTCCAGTCGAAAAATCCATACGAACGCGACAGAACCGGCAATCACGAGCTGTAACAGCTGAGTGAGGTTTATCATTCAGAGCGACCGTGAAAAGGTGAGCACTCGACGGCGTCGTGGCGTCGGTGAAATCGATCCGAACCAAGTGTTCGGTATAAATGGCATTCAGGGCGTGATCGTTCCGTCCAGCGTCGAGGTATTTTGTACGACGGCACAGCTTGACGGGTGTTTCGCGAGACCGACACCGTTAGAAAGGAGCACACGTGATGAAGAAATGGATTTTGTCCGCGATCGTCCTTCACGTGCTTTCGGTTGCACCATTCCAACTTGGTGCTCAGCGCAGTGTTGCCCGCGCCACCAAGACGGTGCTTTTTGTGTGCGAGCACGGTACGGTGCGCAGCCTTTTGGCGAAGGTCATCTTTGAGGAATACGCCGCGGAAGTTGGACTCCGAATGCACGCGGTGTCGCGCGGCACTCGCGCCGATTCTGTTGTGCCACCATGGATGCTACTGGGTCTCGCCGCAGATCACGTTGCACTCGGCACCTGGCATCCACAAACACTGCAGCCCGGTGATCTCGCAAACGCGTCGTATGTGGTGTCATTCGACATTCCAGCAGCAGCGACGGCCGGCGCTCGAATTCCACGAGCACAGTGGGACAGTTTACCGTCGGTGAGTCGAGACTACGCGACGGGTCGCGACGCCATCAAAGCGCGCGTGCATCACCTTGTTGATTCACTCAAACAAGCGGATGCGAAAGACAGAGCGCCACGCTCCACAGACAAGCGCTAACAATGAAATTCGAACTCGCGCCTGCCATCGCTATTCTCGAGCGCACACCTGCAACGTTCGTGGCACTGCTGCAGGGCCTTGGACCCGAATGGATCGATGCAACAGAAGGTCCGGACACGTGGAGCCCGTATGGAATTCTTGGACACGTCATTCACGGCGAACGCACAGATTGGATACCGCGCGCGCAGATCATTCTCGCGCAAGGAGTACAGAGGCGCTTCGCACCATATGATCGATTTGCGCAACTGCACGAGAGTGCGGGAAAATCGCTGCACAATTTGCTTGACGAATTTACACAATTGCGCGACGACAACGTACGGACGCTGCGGAGCTGGTCGTTAACACGTCACGAACTGTTACTAACGGGCGAACATCCAGCGTTTGGTGTCGTCACGCTGGAGCAACTACTATCGACATGGGTTGCGCATGATCTTGGACACATCGCGCAGACGGCGCGTGTCATGGCCAAACAATATCGCGACGCGGTGGGACCATGGCGTGCGTATTTACCAATCCTTGATCGATAACGACGACTGGCGCGGCGCGTTGGCCTAATTTCAATGCACATGGACAAAGTCGCTCACACGATGGAAGTTCGCACGTGCGCATTTTGTATTTCATCGACGACGATCCGGGAGCTTGCGTGCGAGCAGCAGACGAACACCACGACGATCCAGCAATCCCAAGTGACTTCCCGTCGCTGACACGTCGCGCAATGCTCGTGAGCGCCGT
>JAYTTR010000397.1:0-5155 GCA_043744935.1 Gemmatimonadaceae bacterium | reverse complement strand
GCGCTCTTTTCTCCATCAGACACGGCCGATGTACAAGTCGCGACGCTCAGCTTTGGGTTGGGTAACTGGTATCTCGTACACGGCGACACCGCGAAGGCAAAGGCCGCATTTAATCGTGCGATAAAATCCGGTGGTTGGCCTGGGTTTGGTTTTATCGTGTCGGAGGCAGAGTTGAAACGGATGCGTAAATAGGCGAGTAGCGGCGATGATGCGCAGACGCAATGCGCATCATCATATCAATTTCGTCATCCGAAACGTTGCAAAAAACAGTGCCGCGCCGCCGAGCACGAACGCATCGATACCAAACACCACCCAATGCGGAATGCTCAGCGTGTAGCGCGTGGATAGTGTTACGGCAGTCAAAATGCACACGACAATTGCGTAGAGCGGCACGAGTTGGTCGGTGTAGTACCAGGTGATGTCACGGACAATGTAGCTGTACCATTTTTGTACCCAATACGCGAGAACGCAGATCGCGACTGCGAGATTCAGTATGGCGACGACCGGCGCGTCGGTTGATCGGCGTCGCACCAGTACCAACACGGTGACGTGCGCAGCGAGGCCAAGCCACACGATGAGCACAGGAACGATGTTCTTCATTAATACCCTCGTGACGAGCAGGAGAGAAGCTTCGTGCAATAGCGAAAAACTCGAAAGGCAATATGCTTGAGCGGAGCATATCGAGTAAGCCTGGCGCAGGGGCTACCATCGCTCGCGGCGCGGGTGCATGCCGGTTTGCACAAGTAGTCAGTAGTTTTCAGAAAACGCGCTCAATATCCCCACCCACGCAACCTCCGATGCCACGCTTCCCGCTCCTCGCGATCACCATCGTTGGCCTCGGTGCCTGCATGGCAACAACGCCACGTTCACCATCGTCCACTCGCAACACCAGCTTTTTCTGGACGGAGTACCCGGTTGGTAAGCGTCACACGCTCATGCCGTCGCCGAAAACGGTGGTGTACGGTGGCTACGACGCTGATGCGAAACCCGCCTTGCGCATTGCATCGGGTGATGAAGTGGAAGTCGGCGCAGTGTCGACGTGTGGCGCACGCCTGTTGCAGCCCGGCAAAGACACCGGCACCGTCGAACACGCGTATCGCGCAATCGCTGGTCCTGATCGCGACACAACACTACGCCGAGGTCCGGGTGGACACATTCTGACCGGGCCGATTTTTGTGGAGGGCGCCGAGCCTGGTGATGTGCTCGAAGTTCGTATCAAGGCCGTGGACATCGATCTCCCGTTCGCCTGCAATTCATTTAGTTCGCGCAGTGGATTTCTTCCAGAAGATTTTCCGAATACCACGAAATCGCGCATCGTGCCACTTGATCGACAACGGATGATTGGGCATTTCTCCGACTCGGCTCATATTCAAATTCCATTGCGCCCGTTCTTTGGTAGTATGGGGCTAGCACCAGCAACGGGACGCATCAATAGCGCGCCGCCAAGCACGCACGCGGGCAATCTCGATAACAAGGAACTTGTTGCGGGCACCATTCTCTACATCCCGATCAAGGCACGCGGTGCGCTGTTCGAGGCAGGCGACGGACACGCGGCGCAAGGTGATGGAGAAGTGGATATCACCGCGCTCGAAACAGCGCTGCGCGGTCATTTCCAGTTTATCGTGCGCAAAGATATGAAGCTCACATGGCCCCGTGGCGAAACACGTACGCACTGGATTGCGATGGGCACCGATAGCAGTCTGACACTCGCAACGAAGACGGCGGTGCGCGAGGCAATTGCACTGCTCGTCGATGTCAAGAAGATGTCGCGCGAGGATGCCTATATGTTGGTCAGCACGGGATGCGATGTGCGCATTACGCAGTTGGTAGACGGCACGATGGGCGTACACGTCATGATACCGAAAGGACTCTTTGTGCAGTAACATCGCATCAGCACGGAGTCGCGCTCTCTTGCTATTCCGGCGCCACGCTTGACGACCCATATGGTATTCTGCGCGGCTCCGGAAAGCAGAACCGGTTCATTCCATTGCCCACCGCGAAGACACTTGCCGAGCCCGCGGTGGAATCTCGAATCGACGCAGCGACTACGCAGGGGGCGGTGTCGCTGCCCGCTGGGAGCACGGGGAAATTGATTATCAAGTCGATTTCGGCGAAGCAGGTGCCACCTCGCTGACGATGCCGGGCACATTGCGCACCTTCATGATACGGCGTATCTTCGCCAAAGAACGCCCGAGCTTGGACGACAGCCTTACCGATAAAGGAGAGACGTTATGAAAGTTGGACACAGGAGTCGTACCGCGATCGTGATGGGGATGATGCTCTTGGGGATGAGTGCGAAGGCTCATGCGACAGTGGCGTCGCCGCTGAGCGTGTGGCGGTTTTTTGGCAACTGTGTGGACTGCGGTTATAGGAACAACGTGACAAGTTATGCGGTTACGGCGACGCTCACGCTGCAGAATTACATGCAAGGTGCCACGCTTAATAATTCAAACTTCGTTTCGTTTGTGTACAATGGGTCGAATCTTTTGCCGACCTACACGGTACCGTCGGTGTCGCTGGCTTTCGTGGGTTTGGTTGGCAACCTCACCAACGGCGGTTCGGAGAATATCGAGCTGACCTTCGGAAGTGGTGGCTACTTCCGTATGCAGACCTATCGAAGTTGGCAAACGTGCACGAGCTCTTGTGATACAAACGATGACTATGGCAACATTGGCAATCTCGTGCTTGATGGACCTAGGACAATCCCCGAGCCCGGCACTTACGCGCTGCTCGTGTTCGGCCTTGGTAGTCTTGGTGTTGCGGGCAAACTAAAAGGACGCACGCGCTGATTTCGGCAGCAGTCATCGATGGCCGCGCAACTCATTGCGCGGCCATTTGTGTTTTTAGTACGCGAACTGCGGAACGTTTTGTAGAACAGCCGGATAGGTGCGCCAGAATCACACTGGTCAATTCTCGCACCCGTCTCTATGCTTTTTCCGCACGTTGCCGCCCTCCGCACCGACTGCCCGGCATCAGCATTCACGCTGGTTTTTCTCGACGGCGTGCTTACGAGTCTGACGCCGTGCATCTATCCAATGAATCCGAATACCGCCGCTGTTGAGGGTGGACAATCGGAATCGCTCACCACTAACGCCAAGCCAACGCGTACGCATCGCTCGGACTCATCGCCGGATTGACCGGCACCGTGTCTGGCGGCATTAGCACCAACCGGTGGTTGTTGATTGCCATGGCCAATCTGTTGTTCGCATTTGCGCTGATGATGATCGATGTATTGCCAGTGCCAATACCACATCGCCTCCTTGCAGGCGCCCCTGGTATGAATAGTGGTGGCCGCATTGCTGGAGCACTTGGAATGGGCGCGGCATCCGGACTCGCGGTGGCACCGTGTGGTGCACCGGTGATGGCGAGCGCACTAAAAGCAGGCATTGCGGGTGGCTCTCAGGCCCCGCGTGCGGCCGTTGAAACACTCGGCGGCAAGGCGATGGACCTCGCACAGTATGTAGGAAAGAAACCGATGGTGCTGGAGTTTTAGGCAACCGGGTGCTCACTGTGCAAGAAGCTCGAACCGTCGAGGTCCGCTGCGCGCGAAAAGTATGGCAAGGACGTGGCTTCCGTTTCCGTTGGCGTTGCACAAAATCAAACGGCGGAGCGGCAGCAGGCGTATGTTGCGGAGAAACAGATGGGAGGCGAGCTTGTATTGGACAAAGACGGTGCGGCCTGCAAGGCCTGCAAGGCGTACAAGGCCACTCATGCGTCGTACGTTGTGGTAGCCGACGCGAATGGAATAGTCGTGTACTCCGGAGTCGAAGCAGAACAGGATATCGATTCGGCGATACAGAAGGCGTTATCTGCCATGCAGCACAGTATGTAAATCACGAGCACGCATGACGAATACCGGCGAAACGCCACATGACAAGCCTGATGTGTTGTCGTTTGAAGACGACGCGCTCCAGTGCTTGGACGACGTCGCGCGATTTGCGCGATCGCCGACGTGTGCGCTCGATGATGCAGATGATGTAGTACAGGAGACGTACCTGCGAGCATTTCGCAGTCGGCATACATGGCGGGAGGGAGCAGACATGCGACGTTGGCTATTTACGATTTGCAAAAACGTATTTCGTCGCGACGAAGAACGTGTGCGTAGCACGGTCGCACGCGATGGTGACCCCACGGAGGAAACGCTCTCTGTGGTGCGGCTACACAATACGATCGTCGCGAACGGTGAGTCGTCGTTGTTTGACCGCATTGATGTTGGTCCCGCAATCGCACGCGCCGTGCAGCAACTTGCTGACTCGTTTCAATTCGTAGGCGGGTTGGTTGACATGGAAGGGTATGGTTACATTGCGGCCGCGGAGATGCTTGGCATTCCCTTCGGTACCGTGCGTTCGCGCTTGTTCCGAGCGCGCCGTGTACTGCTGGAAGCCCTACTGGTTCACGCACGCGACGCGGGTCTACTGGGTTCGTCAGGGTTTCGCGAAAAAGGAGTCCGCTCATGATCATGGAAACACTCGCGCCGGTTGTTCTGGTGTTCGACTGCAAGGAAACCGTTCGTCAGTTGTGGGACTATCTCGATCGGGAGCTGACGGCAACCGATATGGCGGCGATTGATGCGCATCTGGCACAGTGCGACAAGTGCCCGCAGCACTTCGCGTTTGAGCGACAGTTCCTCGCTGCAGTAAAAGTCGCTCGCGCACAACACACGGCGCCAGACGCGTTGCGCGAGCGTGTGCGGGCCACGCTCGGACTCCCGCCGAGCAAGAGAGACGATGGCGCAGGTGGCTGAAAAAGCGCGACACCACTGGATTGTGCGCGTAACGCACTGGATGGGTGCAGTCGCATTCTTCATCATGGTCGGAAGCGGGCTGCGAATCTTTAACGCGTATCCCGCCTTTCACCGTCGTGGCGAAACGTTTTGCTGCTATCCGTTTGAAGGCACGCCAATTCCGTCGTGGGCAACCTTTGGCGGCTGGCTTGGCGGTGCACGACACTGGCACTTCGCCATGATGTGGGTGCTCGTGGCGAATGGACTCGTCTATCTCCCATTCATCTATTTACACGGTGAATGGCGCGATCTCGTGCCGCGCAAAGGCGACCTGCGCGACACAGTCGAAATGATCAAGTTTTACGTATTCGCGCGCAAGGATCATCCAATCCAGGGCAAACACAATGCGTTGCAAAAAGGCACGTACTTTAT
>JAYTTR010000396.1:0-5177 GCA_043744935.1 Gemmatimonadaceae bacterium | reverse complement strand
TGCCTGGCTCGTACGCGAGCGCACGACGTACCGTGTCGCTCGCCACGTCCGGTTTGCGTGCAGCACTTACGGTGGAGCAGTTCGCTGCGGGATTTGCCGCGGTGCAAGCGTCGTTTACCACGCGATATGGCTCGTCGCTGTTCGTTACGGGTAGCGATCATCCGGAGCATCTATCGCTTTACGGTGCGGGAGGCGCGATCGATGTGCGCAGTACGACCCTGCGGCCGGAGCAAGTGCAGTTCGTGGTGGATGCGGCACGCACAAAAGGCATTCGTGTCAAGGATTTCTCGCAGGACGCCATTTTGCGCGCACAAATTGCGGCGGCGATCAAGGCCGGACTTGCCGATCGCGCGGGCACGGGATTGCATTTGCACATTGATCGATTTGCGAATCGACGAGACGCGTATACTGTACCGTAATCGTCACAGCTGCGCCGTCAGCATCGAAAGTACGTCGTCGGCCGTTGGTCGGTGAAGGAAATCTGGATCCAGCATAACACGCATTGCCTCGTCTTCGTACGCCCGTAGTGGTACGGTCGTCTCACTCACCGTACGCATCCATTGCCACACCATCGCAATACTGTAAATGTCGCTTGCTGTTGTCACCATTGGCGTTGCGTGTGCAAGTTCTGGTGCTGACCACGGCGCGGTACCAACACTCGTTTCTCGCCAAGGCTCGGGCAGTGCGCGCCAGCGGGCAACACCGGCATCCAGAACGCGACGACCAGCAATACCGAAGTCTGTTAGCCAGAGTGCATCGCCATCGAGCAAGAGATTGGACGGTTTGATATCGCGATGGACAATCCCCACCCGGTGCAGTGCCGCCACGGTGTGCAACAAGGACATCGCGTGTTGCGATGCAGATGCCGCGACTCCTGCCCGAACAATCGCCGATCGCTCAATCGCCATCGCGACGTCGCCACCATGCGCCCAAGCGATTTGAAGCCAGCCCGCACTGTCATCCACTCGCGCTGCTTGCGCAACGCCTTCGCATATCGACGCGTCGACATGCGCGTCCACTTCGCTTGCAAATCGCACCTGATTCACCGGTCTCGCTGCGGCATCCGGATGGAGCGTCTTTAGTACGCACGGTACTCCACCCGGATCGCGCGCGGCAAACACGCGCGTTACACCACGACGCCCGCCGATGCATGGTCCGAGTGTGAATTGCGTCGGTGGCGGCTGCCAGAATGTGGACGAGTGTTTGTGCTCAGAGGGCAAGGAACGTGAGCCGCGACACACCGGCGATGGTGATTTCGTCACCATCGCGCACCGCGTGCGGCTCTCCTCGCGCTACCGGTTTGTCGTTGAGCAATGTCCCATTGAGGCTCGAATCAACCAAAATCCATTTTTTCTCTTTCCGCAACAGCGCACAATGAAATCGCGACACGAGGCCGAGCGAATCACTTAGCACCAGATCGTTTTTCTCTTCTTTCTTTTCTGATTCCGCCGCACCGATGCGAAAAATATCCGATTCGACCGTGTAAATGCGACCACGCCCGACACCATCAACAATCTTCAGCGCAATCTTGCGTTGCGATGCGGCAACGGCGGTCGGCGCTTCCTTCGCGGCCGCGCGATTCGCAAAGAGTTTTTTACTCAGGAATCCGACGCCCACAACCAGCATAGCCACAACGGCCGCTAGCACCTTGAGCTGATCCTTCCTCGATTGCCAAACGCGAGCGGTACTGATTTGACTGCGTAGTGTTAACGCTTGCTCGTTGGTCGCTTCTTTGGCCAGTACATTGGTTACCCACGAATCGGCTTGATCGAGGCTGCCACGACTGAGCTCAGTGCGAGCGCGCGCCAAAAATGTTTCGATGGAATCGCGCGACGATTTCGTGAGCGCTTGACTCGCGGTGACCTTTTCCGCCGCGTCGAGCGCGCGCTGCGCATCGAGCATGCCGTCCACCACGCGCGGGTCGGTGGGCGCACCCATGCGCGCGGCTTCCCAGCAACGAACGCGAATGTTTGGCGGATCCGCACCGTCGCGGATCTGACAGCGCGTGATCACCTGACTCGCTTCCGCGGCACGCATCGAATCGGCGTGCATCTGGATTTGCGCAGGGGTCGGACCAGCGGGGACCGGCGGTGCGTTTTTTTGCGCGGATGCAATTGTCGCGTGCACTGCGAGCATCAACGCGCTCATGAAAATACGCCGGTTCATGCGGGTGCCGCCGCAGGATCTTCGACCGTCATCGCCGAAGCGGCCGACGCTTCTTCGCGCAGGTGCACCAAGGCGACGTCAACTTCGTCGGCGCTACCAGCCAATAGTCCTAGTTCGTCTCCGTCGAGATACATCCGCACCACCGATCCCACCGGTACCGACCCACCAATAATGAGACGCGACAAGTCGGCCAACAGCAATCGATCAACCGTGCGCTCCACGGGACGCGCACCGTATGCCGGGTCGTACGCGAGTGTGGCCAAGTGAGCGACGACGTCATCATCGTACAACAGCGTCGCCTTGTGCGCCTCCTGCAATTGCGCACCGACGCCGCGCAAATTCTTCGTGACGATAGCACGAAGTGTGTCCACATCAAGCGCGTTAAACGGCACCACTGCGCCCAGTCGGTTGTACAATTCCGGACGCAACGTTGCCTGCACAACTTTGAGAATAATTTCTTTGCGTAACGCCAGATCTTCTGTGGCAGTCATTGCTTCTTTCACGCCAAGGTTTGACGTAAGGATCACAATGGTGTTGGAGAAGTCGCAAAACCGCCCCTTCGCATCGGTGAGTCGTCCTTCATCGAGCACACCGAGCAGGATGTCGATGACTTCCGGATGCGCCTTCTCCACTTCGTCAAACAGCACGATCGAATATGGATTGCGACGCACTTGCTCCGTGAGGAAGCCACCTTGCTCCGAGCCCACCAATCCGGGGCGCGAACCAATGAGCCCCGCCACCGAACCCGCATCTTTATACTCCGCCATATCAATGCGAATGAGCGCGCGTTCGTCATCGAACAACGCTTCGGCCAACGCCTTCGCCAATTCCGTTTTTCCGACACCCGTTGGACCAACAAAGAGGAACGATGCCGGTTTGCGTTTCGCGCGCAAATCTGCACGCATACGACGTGCCGCATCCGCGAGCGCATCCACAGCTTCTGGTTGACCAACCACACGCGCACCTAATCGATCTTCCAACTGCGACAAACGCTCACGCTCCGATTCCATCATGCGCGACACGGGAACCCGTGCACGCCGCGCCACCACCTCCGCGATATCGCTTGGCCGCACTTCACTCGGCACCAATCGGCCAGCCTCATCAAGCTTGGCGGCGCGCGCTTCGAGTTCTGCAAGCTGAATTCCAAGAAACTTGAGCGCACCGTACCGCACCTCCGCCACCCTGGCAACATCACCCGCCGCTTCCGCGGCATCCGCTTCTCGCTGCTTCTCCTCGAGCGCGTCGCGGGTGCGCTGTAATTCTGCGCCAACTGTCGTCTCCTCCGTCCACCGCGCGTGCAATGCGGTGAGCTCGACGCGTTTCGATTCGACGTCGGTGACCGCGGCCGAAATTTCTGCATCAGGTGCACCCGCCGCACGGAGCGCTTCGAGTCGCCCGTCCAGTCGCGCAACACGACGTTCGAGCTGATCGAGCACGTCAGGTTTCGACTCAACCTGCAGTCGCAATCGCGAGGAGGCCTCGTCGAGGACATCGAACGCCTTATCGGGGAAGAAACGATCACGCAAATGTCGCCGTGCAAGCTTCACGATGGACTGCAGCGCCTCGTCGGACACACGCACGTGATGATGCGACTCGTAGCGACTCTTGGTGCCCCGTAGCAACGCGAGCACCATGTCATCGTCCGGCTCCTCGACCACCACGCGTTCGAAGCGACGCGCCAGCGCACCATCCTTCTCGATGTATTCGCGATACTCATCGTGCGTCGTTGCTCCCACGCAACGCAGCTGCCCACGCGCGAGCGCGGGTTTGAGAATGTTTGCCGCGTCCATACCACCGGCACCACCGCCCGCGCCAACGAGCGTATGCAGTTCGTCGAGAAAGAGAATGACATCCTTCGCCGCGAGGACTTCATCCATCACGGCTTTGAGTCGCTCTTCGAATTCGCCTCGATACTTCGCACCAGCAACGAGGCCCGTGAGATCGAGTGCGAGCACGCGAGTGTTCTTCAGCGACTCTGGTGCGTCGCCAGCAACAATGCGTTGGGCAAGCGCTTCAACAATCGCCGTTTTCCCCGTACCGGGATCGCCCACGAGCACTGGATTATTTTTTTGTTTGCGCAATAACGTTTGTAATACCGCGCGCAATTCGTCATCGCGACCAACGACGGGCATGAGCTGCCCATCGCGCGCCGCCTGCGTCAGGTCTTTCGTAAACTTGGCAAGCTGACTTCCCGGCGGTTCCGACGGCGCTTCACCGCCTTGCTCAGACACTGGCTCAGGCTTCATCACTTCGGGGCTTTCCAGCGCGCGCTCCAACGCGTCGATGGTCCAGCCCGCATCGCGCAATGCCGTTCCGACAGGAATGCCCGGTGATGAAACCGCAGCCAATGCCACTTCGATCGCGCCAACTGTGCGTGCGCCCCGACGTTCCGTGAGCTGAAACGCTCGTTCCATGAGGTCTCGCAGTGCGCCACTGGCAATGGCTTGCCGACCAGCGACGGCACCTTCGTTGCCCGGATCTGGTAAGGCTTCAACAAATCGCAGGGCCATCGCAGCATCGAGCGATAACGACGAAGCGATTTTACCGAGTGTACCATTTGGCGCGAGCAACGCGCCGAACAAATGCTTGGGCTTGATGTACCCGGCACCCGCTCGAGCTGCGATGCGCTGCGCCTCTTCGATAGCCGCTGTGAGATCGACGGTAAGTCGTGATAGATCCATGAGTGCTGGTCGGTAGAGGAGTGCGCTTGCTACGAGCCGGTGTTGGGGCCTGGCTTAATCGTCACCTTGATAGGCTTCTTGACCTGCGCGCCACTCTGCAACGATTCATCCGTGATGGGGTGTGGCGATGCAGGTTGACCCCGCGCTTCAATCGCCTGCATGAGCGCAGGTACTGCAGGTGCGGCCGCCATGAACGAGCCCTTGTCGCCACTCACACCCAAGCGACGCTGGTACAAAATGCAACCGCGAATGCGCGTGCCCGGTTGTACCGTAACCTGAAGTCCGCTGACGGATGCGATGTCGTCACCCGGCTCGAAGTCGGTTGAAAAA
>JAYTTR010000395.1:0-5195 GCA_043744935.1 Gemmatimonadaceae bacterium | reverse complement strand
ACAGCGAACGCGTAAGTAAGGGACGTGTGAATCGGCTGGCTGGTGTGGATGTGCGACACGTGTTTGGTCGACTGTATTACGCCCAAGCACAATTCGCGGGGACCGTATCACGCACTTTGGGCGTGCAAAGTACCGGTGCCTTGTGGGAGGCCGTTCTCGATCGTACAGGGCGCGCTTTTGGATTTCACTACAACGTGATTGGTATCCGACCAGATTTTCGCGCGGATAATGGGTTTGTCGCCCGCACGGGGTACGTGCAGTCAAGTTTTAGCAACCGCCTCGCTTTGTTCGGAACACCAGGCAGGTTGGTCGAGCGATATACCGTGTTCGCGTCGACGTCAGCCTTGTGGCAATATCGGGATTTCTTTTCCGCGCGCAGTGTCCTCGAGGGCAAGGCATCGCTCAGCAATACGGTCACGTTGCGCGGGGGATGGTCTCTCGGAATCACGCCATCGGTGAATTCATACACATTTGATCCGACAGCATTTAGTACGTTGGCGTTCGACAATGGTGCGTTGGCGCCGTCGCCATTTGTGCCGACGCGCAAACTCACCGCCGTAAACGGCAGCCTATCCGCCTCAACACCGCAATTCCGGAAATTTGCTGCGTCCGTTGGACTAACGTCTGCGCGTGATGTGGATTTTCTCGAAACCTCCCGCGTCCGCCGTACGGCGTACAATGCGAGTTTGGACTTGCGGCCGACGTCGCGCCTGCGCGTCAATGCCACGTACGCAAGTAACGAATTTGTGCGGCAACTTGATGGTGGCTCGAGCTTCTCCACACGTATTCCACGTCTGAAAGTGGAGTATCAACTGATGCGTCCGCTTTTTGTGCGTGTGATTTCGCAATACGAAGCGAATCGCCGCGAGGCGTTGCGAGACTATCGCAATGGTCGACTACTTTTGGTGCGGCAACCAGATGGCAGTTTCGCGGCGTCGACCGTGCGGCGTTCCAATTTGCTTCGCACTGACTGGCTCATTTCGTTTCGTCCGAGGCTTGGCACGGTGTTTTTCGCCGGCTACGGCGGCACCATGACCGAGCCGGATGCGCTGGCGTTTACGTCGTTGCGGCGAGTGAGCGACGGGTTTTTCGTGAAGGCCAGCTGGCTGTTTTCACGCGCCCTGCAGTAAATTATGGGGATCGCCTACGGATGGGTTCGCTAGGCCGTCTTTGTGGATGAGATAGCATGACGGCAACATTTGGAGTACGATTAGCGTAGTCTGATGTTCACACGCACTTTCTCCTAGACCGGAACCCTGCCAATGAAGAGCTCGTCTGTGCTACGTATTTCCGCCATCGGCATGCTGATGGCTGCTGCTGCCTGCTCTGGTGACACGAAGGCTGCTGCTGATAGCACTGGCGCTGCTGCCAAGGCGATGATGGACAGCACTGCGAACGCGGCCGTGAAGGCGACTGATAGCGTGAAGGCTGCTGCAGGCGCCATGGTTGATAGCGCGAAGGGCGCGGCGATGTCGTCGGTTGACAGCGCCAAGAACAAAGCCGGCGCGATGATGGACGGCGCGAAGGACGCGGCCGGCAAGGCGATGGACAAGGTCAGCGACAAGGCCAAGGAAGCGAAGAAGGAAATCAAGAAGCCGTAGTTTGCTTTTTGTCGAGATGTAAAAATCCCGGAGCGACGTTACTGTCGCTCCGGGATTTTTTTCTTGTATTCGCCGTGCTGTCAGGCCGTCGGTTCGAGCACCGTGATATTGGTGTTCGTGTAAATGCAGATTTCGCCGGCGATGGTGAGTGCTTTGAGTACAATGTCGCGCGGCGAAAGGGTGGTCTCGCGCAAGAGCGCGCGCGCCGCGGCTTGCGCGTACGCACCACCTGAACCGATGGCGAGGACTCCGTCATCCGGCTCGATGAGTTCACCGTTGCCGGAGATCATGAACCCGTGATCCGCATCGGCGACGATGAGCATAGCCTCGAGTCGGCGCAAGACACGATCGCTGCGCCATTCCTTGGCCAGCTCAACGGCGGCTTTTGGTAGATTGCCAGGATAGCGATCCAACTTTTCTTCGAATTTTTCGAACAGCGTGATCGCATCTGCGGCCGAGCCCGCGAAACCGGCAAGTACACGTCCGCCTTTCAGTGGTCGCACTTTGATGGCTTTGGACTTAGCCACGGTATCGCCGACGGAGACCTGTCCGTCACCACCGATTGCAATTTTGCCGTCGCGCCGAACGGCAAGGATCGTGGTCGCGCGCATCTGGGGAAGAGCCATACGGAAGTATAGCGAATCAGACGGTCGGATACGGCGGCAAGAAGAACCTACGCCCGCGGATGCGCCTGCCGATACACTTTTTTCAGTCGCTCCACACTGGTGTGCGTGTAAATCTGCGTGGTGCTAATGCTCGCGTGCCCCAAAAGCTCCTGCACCGCGCGTAAATCGGCACCGCCATCTACCATGTGCGTCGCAAATGTATGTCTCATCGAATGGGTGCTGAGCCCCGCGCCTTCATCTACCGTTGAGAGTAATCCCACGACGGCATGTTGCACCGCGCGCGCACTCATGCGCGATCCGCGTTCACTTAAAAACACCGCGCCGCGCGAAAGTTTTGTTGTGGGGTTTGTACCGACCTTGCCAAGCAATGCATCACGCTTCACGAGGTAATTCCGAAGCGCGCGCTGCGCATGATCACCCACGGGTACGATGCGTTCCTTTCGACCCTTGCCCCGCACTTTCACTTGTTGCGACACTAAATCGAGGTCGCCGAGATCGACACCGCGTAACTCTGACAAACGCAAACCGCACGAATACAGCAGCTCGATGATGGCGAGATTGCGAACGTCCGTAAATGCACCCGAATGCGATCTCGTTATCGCGAGCTCCATCAATGTCTCGGCTTGATGTTGGTCGAGATACGACGGCAGTGTACGCGGCAATCGCGGTGACCCAACCGCACGTGCGGGATTGACGTCAACGCGTTCGTCGCGGTGCATCCAGCGGTAGAAACTGCGAATGGCCGAGAGTGCGCGTGCGATGGATCGCTTGGCGAGACCACGTCGCGTGAGATGGGCCATGAACCCACGAATTACCGTGCGGCCCAGCGTGTTCCAATCCCACCCGTTGATACCGTGTGCGACCCCGAGCCACGCCGAAAATTCGCGCAAGTCTCGTGTGTACGCCGTTAGTGTGTTTGCGGAGAGGTCGCGCTCCTTCTCCAAGTGCACGAGGAACTCGTGGATTTCTGCTGGCAATGGTGCCGTTACAGGTTCGGACGTTTCGTGCTCGGGCATTTACCGCGCCGCTAACGGTATCGCACCAGCCGCATCGCGCCACGCTGCGAGATCGGCCAGTCCACGCGAAGCGAAATGCTGTCTCTTCACCAGTTTGTCGCGCAACACTTCGCTCGAGACGCCAAGGAGATCGTCCAGCAAACCAAAGTTGGCATTCATCGGCTGGAAGTGACGCGGGTCGGCCTCGCGCAAATACCGATAGAGCGCGCCGAGCATTGTGGTTGGTGGCGGCACAATTGGCTCCTCGCCGCTGAGCATGCGCGACAAGTTGATACCCGCGAGAATACCGGTGGCGGTGCTCTCGGTGTATCCCTCAACGCCCGTAATTTGACCAGCGAAGAGCGTGGTTGGTGCGTCGCGTAACGACAGGTGCGGCGTCAGCGTGGCTGGAGCGTTGATGTACGAATTGCGATGAATAGAACCGAAGCGCAAAAATTCTGCGTCAGCAAGCGCTGGAATCATGCGAAAGACACGCTGTTGCTCTGCGATGCGCAAACGCGTTTGAAACCCAACAAGATTCCACATACGCCCTGCGCGATCTTCCATGCGCAATTGCGCAACAGCCCACGGTTTGTTGCCCGTGCGCGGATCACGCAAGCCGATAGGCTTCATCGGTCCGAAGCGCAGCGACTCACGTCCGCGTCGCGCCGTTTCTTCAACCGGCATGCACCCTTCAAAGTACGGCACCGCATCAAATTCGTGGGCGGTGAACTGATCGGCCGTCGTGAGCGCGTCCAAAAATGCTTCGTACTCGTCACGCGTAAACGGACAATTGAGATACGCACCTTCTTCGCCAGCCGACTCCATCGTTTCTTTGCCCCATCGCGACGCACGGAAGGCGATGTCGGAATTGATCGAATCGATCGACACCACCGGTGCAATTGCATCGTAGAACGCCAGCGATTCGACACCGAGTCGGGCGCGTATTGCGTTGGCGAGTGCATCGGATGTGAGCGGGCCGGTAGCAATGATTCCGGGCGACGGAATCTCATGCATTTCGTCGCGCGAGACCGTAATGCGCGGATGTGCGTGAATACGGTCATGCACATGCTGCGAGAAAATTTCACGATCAACAGCCAGCGCTGTCCCACCAGGCACACGCGACTCGTCCGCGCATTCGAGAATGAGCGAACCAAGCAAACGCATTTCGGCCTTCAACAAACCGTGCGCGTTGGTCGACTCAGTGCTCTTGAACGTGTTCGAGCAGACCAACTCGCCGAGCTTCCCAGTCCGATGCGCCGCGGTGCCGCGCACCGGACGCATTTCGTGAATTACTACATCGTGGCCACGCTCGGCCAGTTGCCACGCGGCCTCACTGCCGGCAAGGCCGCCGCCTACCACATGAATTTCGCCGGAGACGGTCATGCGACTTCCGCGACTTCCTCCGCCTCCTCAGGCGCGGCAACATCCCACTCGTTGCTGCACTTGAGGCACTTCCGATACGAGCCGCGTGTTTTGTTGCTCTTCATCTCCGCACCCAGGTATCCGCAATCCGGACATATTTCGGCAACCGGCTTGTCCCAGACGACGAAGTCGCAATTGGGATAGTTTTCACAACCATAAAACGCTTTTCCGCGTTTCTTGCTGCGACGTTCGGCGATTTCTCCACCGTCTTTCGGGCACTTCACGCCAGTGGGCATGGAGCGCGTGCCGCGACACTTGGGAAAGCGACTGCAGCCCAGGAAATCGCCCGAGCGACCGTGACGCACGACCATCGGCGCGCTGCACTCCTGGCAGAGAAATGCGGTGAGTTCGGCCGGCTTTTTTTCGCCTTTGATGGGCCGCGTGTACTTGCAAACTTTCGGATGGTTTTCGCACGCGACAAACGGTCCAAAAAATCCGCCCTTGGCGACGAGCTTGCCGCCACAGTCAGGACAGCGTTCAGTTTCCAATGCCGACAAATCGTACGCTTCGCCGATCAGCGCATCGAGATCGTTGTCGTTGAGCGTTGC
>JAYTTR010000394.1:0-5206 GCA_043744935.1 Gemmatimonadaceae bacterium | reverse complement strand
TCGGCGCGCTGAGTGTCATGGCGTTCAAGGAGCCCGATCTGTCTGTAGCAATGACCTTTTGTTTGCTCATGGCCGTGCTGCTCTTCGTCGGCGGAGCCCGCGTCGCCCATTTCCTTTTTCTTGGCGCATTGGCTGTGCCACTGTTAGTGCAACAAGTGCAGAGCAGGCCGTACGCGATTGCGCGTGTGGTCAGCTTTCTCAATCATGAACAGTCCGATACGTCAAAGGCGAAGACCACGGGTATTGGCGACCAGCAAAAACAATCGCTCATTGCCGCCGGCTCCGGTCGCATTTACGGTGTTGGATTTGGTCGCGGCAATCAACAGCGCGGTTGGCTACCACTCGCGTATAACGATTTCATAGCGTCGGTGATTGGCGAAGAATTTGGTTTTCTCGGCATTTCTGGTCTCACAGCCGCATTTGCGATCTACGCATGGCTTGGCTTTCGCATCGCGAAGCAGGCACGATCCCCGTTTACGTCACTGTTAGCCGTGGGCTTAACGTTTACAACGGTGCTCACCGCGTTCATTCACGTGGGAGTGGCTATCGGCTTGCTGCCGAATACTGGGCTCACATTACCGTTTGTATCGTATGGTCGCTCGAATCTGGTATTGACGTTGGTCATGACCGGCATCCTCGTCAACGTGGGCAGCGATCGCGAGCGTGTGTACGGCGAGAACGCCACCGACCCGTTGATGGCGCGGGCGGCATGACGGCGGATGCATCTACGGACCGACAGCGCGGAATGCGCGTCTTCTTTGCTGGCGGTGGTACTGGTGGTCATTTGTATCCTGGGCTGGCGATCGCTCGTGCATTGGTGAAATGCGCGCCCGAGATCGAGCCGTTCTTCATCGGGGCACGGCGCGGTATCGAACGTGACATTCTACCAACCGCCGGTTTCCCGTATCAGCTCTTGTCGTTACATCCGTTGTATCGTCGCACACCGTGGAACAATTGGCGCACACTCTTTGGTGCATTGAGCGCATGGCGCGCGCTCTCGCGCATTTCGGCAGGCGCACCGCCGTTGGCCGTGATCGGCACTGGTGGGTATGCTGCAGGTGTTGCGCTCGCGTGGGCGCGTGCGCACGGCATACCGACGGCGTTGCACGAACCAGATAGTCATCCCGGCCTGACCACGCGCGCGTTCGCGCATGGCGCGCGCGACATCTACCTTGGATTTCCAGAAGCCGTGTCATTGCTGCGTACGGGATCGCAAACACGAGTGCTGCCGCTGGGGTGTCCAATTGAACCGCCGCCAGTGGTGCGACGTTCTCGTAACGTAGCGCGACGCGTATGGGGCTTTCCGGACGACGTCTTTGTCATCCTGGTGTTTGGGGGCAGCCAAGGTGCCCGCGCGCTGAATGAGGCCATCGCCGCGTGGTGTCGCGCAGGATTGCCGGATAACGTGGCGTTGGTTTGGGCCACTGGTCGTGCGCAGGCAGACGCATTTACGCAGTATGAAAGTGCGCGCGTGCGTGTGCGACCGTATCTCGCGCCGATCGCCGATGCATATGCAGTTGCCGACTTGGCCATCGCGCGCGCTGGCGCCATGAGTATTGCGGAGCTGTGTGCGTGGGGCATACCGTCGGTGCTTGTCCCACTCCCAACGGCAGCGCAAGATCACCAATCACACAATGCGCGTACGCTCGCCGCGAGTGGTGCATCAATACACCTGCCGCAAGCGGAGTTGTCGGTGAACCATCTTGATACGATGGTACGCGAATTGGTGGCGCAGCCGCACATATTGAACGCTATGCACGAAGCGGCGCTACGACGCGCGCGACCGCACGCCGCTGATGATATTGCGCGGGCCGTTCTTGAACTGCTGCAATCGCCGCGCGTTTCTTAACGACTCGCCACACAGTCCCATCACCACTTTCCAGTAGCAATGACGCTCGTTGATCCGCTCGACTCTCGGCCCGTGCATTTCATCGGCATTGCCGGCGCTGGCATGAGCGCGCTTGCTGAGTTGCTCGCGCGTCGCGGTGTGCACATCACTGGCACCGATTCGAATCCAGGTAACGCGCCCGACCTCGCTGCGTACGGCGTCTTCGTATCACCGCCTGACGCATCGTTGGTGCACGCGGCGCGCGCAGTTGTGTTCTCCTCGGCGATACCCGCGTCGCATCCGGAGATGGTCGCTGCACTTGCCTTGGGCCTCCCACTCGTTCGGCGCGCGGAAGCGCTGGCGGAGGCGGTGCAGGGCGGCACGTTAATCGGCATTAGTGGCACGCACGGAAAGACGACGACGACCGTGATGTGTACCGACGCGCTTGCAGCGGCCGGACGAAATCCAACGGGTGTGGTTGGTGGACGTGTGAAACAATGGGCCGGCAATTTACGACTCGGCGGCGACACATACGTCGTGGAGTCGGACGAGTATGATCGCTCGTTTCTCGCGCTCACGCCCGATGTGGCCGTGGTGCTCAACGTGGAAGCGGATCATCTCGATATCTATCGTGATCTGGACGACATCTCGCGCGCGTTTGAACAGTTTGTGACGCCGGCGCGCGTTGTGGTGCGTTGTGCCGACGATGCCGGTGCCATGGCACTGCGCATCGCCAGCGGTCGCGAGATCATTTCCTATTCCGCCACGCTCTTCGATGCGGCGCCGTCCGCACATGCGGCAAACGCGCGTCTCGTCGCGCAGAATCTCGAGCTCACGGTTGACGGTGCGCAATTTACGGTGATGTTCGATCGCCAAACCCTCGGCGTTGTCACGCTGCGTGTGCCGGGTGTGCACAATGTGCGTAATGCCCTCGCCGCAATTGGCGCGGGGCTCGCGCTTGGGCTTACGGTGTCGGCGATGGCGCCCGGCCTCGCAACGTTTGGTGGTGTCGAGCGTCGCTTTCAACGGCTCGGATCGTCCGGTGGCATCGACGTAGTCGATGACTATGCGCACCATCCCACCGAAGTGAGTGCAACGATCGCCGCGGCGCGACACACGTTTCCCGGCAGGCGACTTGTCGTACTCTTTCAACCGCATTTGTACTCGCGCACACGTGACTTGCAAGCGGACTTCGCGTCAGCACTCAGTGCGGCCGATGTGTTGTTGCTCTGCGATATCTACGGGGCACGCGAAGTACCCGAACCAGGCGTCACCGCAGATCTCATTGGTGCGCGCGTGCGCGCCGACGTCTTGCAGTGGCGCGGCGCGCGTGATGTGGCGCTGCACGCCGTGCTGGATATCGCGCGCGACGGCGATGTGATCATCACCATGGGCGCTGGCGACGTGACGCAGACTGGTCCGGAAATTCTTGGTGCATTGCGCTCGCGCTCCGACCTTGTATGACAACTGCAACGTCGAAGCCGCCAAAATGGATTCGCATCGTGCGGGCCATCGGCGTCGTGTGCGTCAGCATCGTCATAGTCGCAAGTCCTTGGTTGGGGCCACGTGCGCTCGCGCAGTTTGACTACTTCCATGTGCGTCGCGTGGAGATTACTGGCGTGCGGTATGCGAAGGCGACGGAATTGGTGCGTGCGCTCGGTGTGGACACAATGCAATCGGTCTGGCAGGACATGATTCCGCTGGCGACTCGCGTCGCACGACATCCGTTGGTGGCCAGCGCGGCTGTCGAGCGCAAATTACCGGGAACGCTTATTGTCCACGTGGTGGAGCGGGTGCCGGTCGCGCTTATTGTCAGCGCCGGCATGTTGCGTCCAACCGATCTTACCGGCCAAGTGCTGCCTATTGATCCGGCGCGTATTTCGGTAGACGCACCCGTCGCGGCGACCGCGGATACCGTGCTCCTGCGATTGCTCGACGAATTGCGCGTGGAGGCGCCGACACTCTATGCGCGCATTACCGAAGCACGACGGGACGCCTCCGGTCAAGTGCGTCTGCAACTGGGATTGACGACAGTTCGCGCCAATTCCGAGGTGACCGTAGCGCGCGTTCGCGACATATTACCTGTGGAGGCAGATCTCGCGCGGAATCATCTGCGCGCTGTTGAGTTGGATCTCCGCTTCCGCGACCAGGTGATCGCCAGACAGCCATGACTTCCGACCCAATTGTTGCTGCGCTCGATATCGGCACCGCGCACACCACCGCACTCGTTGCGGCGGTGCACGGCGATTTGCCGCGCTCGCCAGTGCTTCGCATCCTCGGTGTGGGTCGCACTCGCACCATGGGCTTACGACGGGGCGTTGTCTCGGATATCGAAGAGGCGACCAAATCCATTCGCAAAGCCGTGGAAGAGGCGAGCCGGAACGCTGGCGTTGTGCCCGAGTCTCTCTATGTCGGCATCGCCGGCGAGCATGTCCGCGCGATGTGTTCGACCGGTGTCGTCGCTATTAGTGGCGATGAAATCACACGCGCTGATGTCGAGCGGGTGAACGAGGTCGCGCGCGCGATGGCCATTCCGCAAGATCGCGAACTGCTGCACGCCATTCCGCAGGAATATCGCGTCGATAAAGCGGAAGGTATTCGCGATCCGGTGGGGATGATTGGGACACGACTCGAAACCGAGATGTATCTCGTGACTATCGGCAGCTCGCCCGCCATGAACTTGCGGAAAAGCATCGAGCGTGCGGGTTACAAGGTGCGCGACTTGGTGCTCGAACCGATTGCGAGTGCGTTGGCCGTGCTCACCGAAGACGAAAAAGAACTTGGTGTTGCGCTCATTGAGTTGGGCGCCGGCACTACTGATGTTGCCGTCTTCCACGAAGGGAAAATTCGTCACCTCGGCACCGTGCCCTACGGCGGACACGCGGTGACGGGTGATCTCGTGCAGGGGCTTGGCGTCACGCAGAATGACGCCGAGCAGTTGAAGGAGGCCTATGGGTGCGCGTATGAGCCGTTGGTGGCGGCCGATCAACTGATTGCCCTTCCCGCGACAGCGTCGCATGCAGAGCGGCATCTCTCACGCGAACTCATGACGCACATCATTCACCAGCGCATGGATGAAATTTTTGACCGTGTGCAGCGTGAAATTCAAACAGCCGGTTTTTCTGGTCGATTGAATGCGGGCATTGTGCTGACCGGAGGCGGTGCGGCGCTCGAAGGCATCGCCGATCTTGCCGCGGACGTTTTTGGCGTGGGCGTGCGCGTTGGCGTGCCGGGCGCGAAGCTTGGCGGTTTGATTGAAGTTGTCTCGGAGCCACGTTTTTCCACCGCGGCCGGACTCGCGTTATACGGCGCGCATCGTATGGCCCTGGGCGGCATCACCTCGCGACGATCGTCGATGTCGGGCGTTGGCGTGGATAA
>JAYTTR010000393.1:0-5249 GCA_043744935.1 Gemmatimonadaceae bacterium | reverse complement strand
TTGGTAGCACCACCGCAAATCGTCGCGCGCCGCGTGCGAGCGTTTGCAGGTCGCTCATGCACAGCGACGCTCCGTCGAGTGCGGCAAACACGTTGGCGTGCGCCACGATAGTGCGCGTGCTTTCGTGCGTAACCGGAAGCGGCACGCCAAGTCTCCAACCCATCGGCTGTATCTTTACACCACTCACAGCGATGGGCACCGTGTGCGAGCGCACGTGCACGCGGCATACGCGGCTCAAAGCGAAACACTCCGGCGAAAGGTCAATGCGCAATAGCGCGGGAGACATCACCACCGCGTGTTGCACGATGTCGTTCACCACTATCTCCAATGATGCGGTATCTGCCGAGACAATGAGCCAGAGTTCCACCGCGCTCGTTGGCCGATCCGCGAGCAGGAACGCAATCTCGCCGAACGCGTCCGCCGCCAAGTGAAGGCCATCGGCGGCGACGGTGAAAGCGCTATCGACATAGACACCCATCTCCGCAGCCGCGCGTCCCCATTCATGCCCAAAACGCACCTGCTGTGCATACGGAAGACTCGGTGTGTGAATCTCACCATTTGCGGCGGGAACGCCGGATACGTGATAGCGATCGGGCAACGACACCATCGGCTCAAATGATTCCATCGTGCCGTCTCGCGTGACGGTGGAACACACCGTCACGGCACGCGCCAATCGTGGCACGTGACCCTGACTTCGCAGCCGTCGCGTCAGTTCCACATCTTCTGCTTGGTTCCAGAACAGCAACTCATTCCACCGCGTATCCTTCAAATGCTGTGTTTTCGCAATCATGATGCCGCCATTGATGTACATATTGCGCGTCCAATCGCCGTACTCGAGCATCGCTGGCGGCGACCACGACCATTCGCAGCCAAGTGCAACCCAATCGGGAAACCGACGTCCGTCCGGTCGGAGTTGTCGACAGACGAGAAAAGAAAAATCACCACCAAATTCCTGCAGGCGCGTGACGAAGTCCGTGTTGATGGTGTAGCGGTCGTGCGCAATGATGAGATTTTCGTATCGCGCGTGATCAACAATCTGATTCTTCTTTCGAGTAATCCAGCCCTGCTCGACAAACTCGTTCGTGTCGGCAACAAATATCACGGTAGGAAAGGCGGCGCACACTTCCGTGGCAATACAGGACGGTCCGCACACCACAACTTCCGCGATGTACGCCGCGGGGTGGTCGAGCGCGAGTACACTGGCAATGAACGCAAAGAGCTGGCCTTGGCGTTTGCCATCGGTAATGACACCGAACGAGAAAGACTCGGCGCCCATCAGACGTGGGGTCGCGCGCGTGTTTTTTACGGCAAACTGCGTCGCGCCATCATTGTCAATGAATTCAAACTGCGGTGCAATGTTTCCCCACATGTACAGTTGATGCTTCAATTCGAAAATCGAACAGAGTTTGGTATTCGTCATACGAATGATCAGGACGCCGCCCGGTACAAGCAACCGCAGGGCTTCGTCCACCACCAACGGCCACGCCTTGATGGTGCCCAAGTCGCGTTCGATGAGGTACACCAATTGAAACGATTGATGGTATGCCGGCGGCATGCGAAAGTCGTGCGCTGGGTCGAGGAGTTGCTCGCTCGCCTGCATGCGCGCCAGCGGTGGCAGCTTACCGGCCCAAAACACGGGCCCGTTGCTCGCAAGCATCGCCCGCAGCGTTGAATCCTGCACAATCATGTACGCTGCCCCAACAACCTCTGGAGCTGTTCAAGTTGCGCGTCTCGTTGCATGACCGCTTCGCCTAGTCGTCGAGTTTCGGCGCATTCCGTCGCCAAGGCATCCTCGACCAGCGTCAAGCGCTCGAGCACGTGCTGCATCCCGGAGAGGTTGCCGTCTGGCTTCAGACTATCCGATGGTGCGTGCCAATAGTGCTTACCGTCATACAAATGGATGCCGCGTAACCGAAGCGTCGCTTCAATATCTTGCGGATCAAGATCGCGACGACAGAAAAAAACATTGAACTCGTTCGATGCATGGTCGTTCGGCTTGATCGCGTAGACACAAAACCCGAGCTCAACAAGCCGAGTCATGACGGCATGCAGATCGTGTGTTTCCTGCGCGTACAATTTTGCCTTGATGGTCGCCGGGGCCTCGAGCATGCCAGCCTCCGTCCGACCCAGCAGTTCGCCGAGCGACTCGAGTACGGCGAGGTCGACACCTTGTGCATCGATCTTGATGAAGCGAATGCGGTCTGCGGCGTGAATTTCCGGTACGGCGTCCAAACGCGTTACTGACACGTCGATTTCGTGTTCGAAGTAGAGGTCTGTGCGCGTCCGCCAGTATTCGTCGGTCGCGAGACTGCTGGCATCGAAATCGAGTAAGCTCGAGACACCTTGGTCTGCGTGATCGGCGACGTGAAATACCGCGGAGCGCTCCTCGGCGTCGACGGCGAGTTGCAGGACCGTCAGATTGACGATGCTCCGCTCGACCGCGCACGCGCGCAGTTGGTGGCAGAGTGACGGAATCGGTTCGAACGCCAATACGTGCACGTTCGGATTTCGCTCGGCCACCTCAAGCGCAAAGCCACCGAGATTCGCACCAACGTCGATCACCAAATCCTTCACGGAGCCATCTCACTGTTAACGCGGTGTTGCGCTGACGCAGTCGCCAATGGGCCATCGGCCGTCTGGTAGCAGGACACACGTCACAAAAGCAAATGCAATGCCAGCGCAGATGAATTGATAAAGTGTTGCTTAGCAACACTTTAGAAGAATAGTACGAACATCAGACTATCACAAAATCGGCAACGCTGACTGTTCGCAAGCACTCCACTCGGCAATTATTGCCGTTGTTCATTCGCTAAATCCGCATCGGCCACGAGCGCCGTCACTACACTCGACCAGTTGCCGGGCGCTGCCTGGCGCGTGAGCCGAACGCTGGGATACCACGGTGTGCTCGTACCGTGCAAACCCCAACGCCAGTCGGGCACGGCCTGCAGCAACACCCACGTGCGCAGACCCATCGCGCCCGCCAAATGCGCGACACCCGTGTCGGTTGTCACCACACCGTCGAGCGACGAAAGCAGCGTCGCGGTGGCGGCCCAATCCGGAACGGCGGGCGCACGCTCGAGATGGGGAATCACAACGTCCCCGGCCGCTCCCTGTTGTAGCGAGATCCATCGTACGCGCCTGTCGCGAAGCAATGCTGGTAACTGTGTGACATCAAGGTCGCGCGTGAGCCGGCCCGGAAACGCTGGATTGCCAGCCCAGACCAGTCCAATTCGCGGTAAGTCATTGCCCGTGTGGCGTCGTGGCGCGATGTCTGGGTGCGGCGCGCGTAGATACGGCACCCGTGCTCCCATCACCGCGTCATCAAGCGCGAGTCGATGCGGGAGCGAGAGCATGGGCACATGCCAATCAGTGCTGACATCAGTCCCGCGCGCAACCGCATCGAAACCGTTCGCACGAAAGAGCGAGACTGCATCTGCATGGCACTCAACGACAACACGTGCAGCGCCACGTTCTGCCAAAAGCGGAATGAATCGCGCAAATTGGAACTGATCACCGACCCCTTGTTCGGCGGTCACGAGCACCGACGCTCCGTCCAACGGCTGACCGTGCCATGACATCGCGGATGTGAGTGGCGCAGGAAGCGCGCGCGACTCGAATAACGCCCAGCCCTTGGCACTCGCGCCGCCCAACAGCGTGGTGTACGCGCGTTGCAAGTGCGTCGGAGCATGCTGCGGACGAACCGCATCGGCACGATCAAGCCACTGCAGTGCGCCAGGTAAATCGGCGAGATCGTGTCGCACCTGCGCAGCGGTGAGCAGGAATGCTGCGTGCTGCGGTGCGATCGTAAGTGCGCGATGCACCAAGGGCCATGCCGCGTCGGGCTGACCCATGGTTCGCATCGCACCGGCGAGCGCGGCAAGTCCCGCCGGATCATGCGGGCGCAGGTCGACGACGCGCGTAAAACATGCAGCTGCCTCCGCTGCGGCGCCTGCGTCCAGCAACGCAGCGCCGAGCGAAAGTGCGGTCGCAGCGTCGGACCACGTCGCGTGGGCGTACGTGTGCAGCAACGCGCGGCGCACGCCCAATACATCGCCCGCCAACCGATAAACATTGGCCACCAACACGCCGAGACTTGCGTCGGCGGGATAGGCGTCGCGCACGATCGTGAAGTCATTGATCGCGGCGGTGAAGTTTCCCGCTTCGAGAGCGGACTGGGCCTGCTCGAGCAGGCGAAGCTGAGCGGAATTCATGCGAATTGCGAGCCGAAAGTGTGGCGAAATGCGAGAGGATGGGCCGTACGGTGACAGCGATTTCCGTGAGTGTGAGAGTGCAAAAAATGTCGCCACAAAATGCTCAAGTTCTTGATGGTCGCGACGACACTGGACTCTGACCGCGATTCGATCATCGAGTCCGGGCGAGGCACGGATGCCTCAATTCAACATCACGGAGGATAGTCTCATGCGTATCAACACGAACGTCGGCGCCCTTAACGCCTCGAAGAACATCTTCGTCAACGAAATGGCGACGAACAGCAGCATGGCGAAGTTGAGCTCGGGTTTGCGTATCAGCCGCGCGGCCGACGACGCTGCCGGTCTTTCTATTGCGAACAAGCTCCGCACGCAGAGTCGTTCGTTGACCGCCGCATCGAATAATGCCGAGCAGGGCAGCGCGATGTTGCAGATCGCGGAAAGCGCCGCTTCGACGATCCAGAAGATTATCGAGCGTCAAAAAGAACTCATCACGCAGTCGGCGTCGACGGGTAACAACAGCACCGTGAGCGCGACCCTCGGTACTGAAATAGCGACGTTGCAGACGGAGTCGGCCCGTATTCTCGCGGCGTCAGACTTCCAGGGCGCGAACGTATTCGCGTCGCTCACGTTCCAAGTGCGTGACTCGGCCACGAGCGGCACGGTGACGGTGGATGCCGCGCTGACATTGACCGCGTTGACTGGTACCTCGTCGTTGGCAAACGCGGATACGGCGCTTGATGCGGTCAACTCGACGCTGGCCAACATCGGTGCCGGACAGTCTGTGCTCGACTACACGGTGCAGAATTTGAAATCTGCAATCGTCAACGTTCGCGCAGCCGAGTCTGTAATCCGCGACGTCGACATGGCGGAAGAAATGGCCAACTTCACCAAGAGCAACATCCTGAAGCAAGCAGCTGAAGCGATGTTGTCGCAGGCGAATCAAGGCAGCCAAGGCGTGTTGCAGCTCCTGCGATAAGCTCGATCAGGCTGACGGATGATTAATCCTCGGAGTCGGCGCGCCGCGCCGACTCCGAGGTC
>JAYTTR010000392.1:0-5252 GCA_043744935.1 Gemmatimonadaceae bacterium | reverse complement strand
GCGAAGCCGTGTCGATTGCTGGCGCGTTCAATCGTTTGCCAAACTATCCCGACGACGCCACGCAGAAATTCAATTTCAATTTCGATATCAAGTCCATTGTTGCCATCGCACCCGTGGACGGCCAGTACCGGCCGGCCGATCAGCCAACACCGGTGGCCGATTACAACTACTTAGTCATTCACGGTTCGCACGATGGAGATGTGTCGTCGTTTAGTGGGCTGTCGCAATACAACCGTTTCCGATTCACCGCGCCCAGCAACATGTTCAAAAGCGCGATTTGGATGTATCGCGCCAATCATGGGCAGTGGAACACCGTATGGAACAATCTTGACAACGGCGATTACTCGGTCCGCTCACTCAACCTCAAGGCGCTCATCCCAGGCGAGCAGCAACGACAGTTTGGACGCGTCGTGATCAGCGGGTTTCTCGAAGCAACGCTGCATGGGAAAGACGAATATCGGGCGATTTTCCGCGATCATCGCAGCGCCGGTGACTGGCTGCCGCCCACGATGTATCTGCAGCGATACGGTGATGCGAAATCGCAGTATCTTGCCACGTTTGATGAAGATGTGGATGTCTCAACTGGCACCGCACCTGGCGTGCGCATCACCGCAGACTCGCTCTCGCTGTGGAAGGAAAACGATGTGCCCGCGCGTGCGCGCGGCGGCACGTTTCGCAGCAACGTCGCCACGCTTGGCTGGAACAATACACCCGTTGGCAAAGACACGACCAAAGTACGCGCACCCGCGCGTTACACGATCAGCGTACCCGATTCGCTGCGCACCGCGTGGCATGTGGGGAGCACGAGCACATTTTTGATGACCATCGGGGCCACCGACCTTGCCCCGGGGCCGCGTAAGTTGCCAAGCGACACGACGGCCAAGTCAGACAGTGCGTCAAAACCGAAAGGCAAGGTCGCACGTACACCCGCCAGCGACAGTGCCGCGAAAGCCGCAAAGGCTCGCGCCAAGATCAAGCCACCAAAAGACTCCACGCCCGCAGATTTCACGGTTGAGCTAGAGGATGCAGCTGGGCATCTCGCGCGACTCCCGTTGTCTGCATTCGGCGAAGTGCGACGCCCGCTCGAGAGCTACATCTATCGGCGCGCCGGCAAGGACAAAACAACTTTTCCAACATTAGCCGAACCGGTCATGCAAACCTATTTGCTCCCCGCAGATGCGTTTGTGAAAGCGAATGCAGCGTTCGATCCGTCGTCGTTGCGGGCAATCCGCCTCGTGTTTGATCTCAAGCGCGTCGGTGCGATTATGCTCGACGACGTGGGTGTGACGGGACGATAAGCGAGCGTCGTCCGTGCGTGACTAAAACGTCGTGCGCAACCCAAACGTCAACGTTCGCCCAGCGGTGACCGTGCCGTTGTCTGGCGACCCACGCTGCACGTTCAACAAATTCTCGCCACCGAGTAGCGCCGAGAAATCACCAAACACCCGATAGCTCACGTTCGCGCGCACGCGCGTCACGCCACCGTAGTTGGTCCAGAAATCACGCAGGCGTCCACCGCCGATATCGCGTTCCTGGGCGGACTCAGCCAATGCCGTGCCGATCGCTATACGATCGTAGCCAATCCAATCTTCGGCGCGTGTGACGCCGGTGGTGAGTGACCACCTCGTAGCGTTCCACGTCGCGTTCAAACTTGCCGTGCGCGCAGGCACGTCAAGCATACGATCACCCACCCGCAAGTCACCGCCGTACCCGCGCGCCACTCGCGACACTCGACTGTCGACCAAGGTGACGGTGCCCGCCACTGCCAAATGATTGAATTGCGTACCGCCTTGCAGTTCCCATCCATGATTGTCGATCGCGCCAACATTTTCCAACGTATACGCGACCGTGCGCGCCCACCGACCATTGCCCGTCGGCATGGTGCTCGTGTAGGCCACCGGTTGAATCAGTCCTGATGCACGTTGATCAAAGCGCGTCACGTGCAGCGCGAGTGTGCGACCAAAGAGCAAGTCGCCGCCCAATTCGGTGCCCGATTGAGACTCCGGCTGCAGCGCGTTTGTTGTGTTTACCACGGCGCGTGCCATCCACGTACTGCCGCGCGTCAAACTACTTGCCGGACGAATGCCAGTACCATACGCCGTGCGCAATTTGAGCACCACACCGTTCACGTCGTACACGTACGCTGCCCCAAGCATCGGCAGCAGCGAGAGCTGTGCATTGGGCGTACTGCGTGTGCTCCGCTCCACCCGACCACCGGCGACGAAAAACAACGCATCATGCCACGCCACGTTCGCTTGCGCCGAGACTCCGACACTGTTGGTCCATGACGTGTGCAAGTTCGTTGCCGTGGGGGCGCGTGCAGGGGGCGCAATCGTGGTCGACGTTCCACGTGTGGCACTCGCCTCAAACGCGTTGTCGTCGACTTGCTTCGTAAGCGTTTGCTCGGCCGCAAACGTCAAGTTCATCGTTGTGCGATCTGCCACATCAAATCGTCCAACCGATCGCAGCCGCAGCGTACCGCGATCCGCACCGCCTTGCGCGTTTGCATAGTCGGTCGACGATGACGATGGCGTTGGTAAGCCGGCATTCGAAAATCCATGCAAGCGATAGCCATCGACGCCGGCAATGGCCGTGTTGGTCCAGCGCAACGAAGGCATCATCGACACGGTGCCGCCAACCGTGTATTGCGACATTTCTTGTCCGGTGGCGCTATCACCAGCAAAGCGCGTGGTGTCTGGCGGCGGATGGCCCGTCCCAGAATCGCCTATCGATGCCGCAACGTGGGGTAAATCACTGGCTTGCTCGTTGCGGGCATTGACGGACAGCGTTGGCGCGAGACCGCCGAAGATAAGATTCGTACTCGCATTGGCCCGTTGAAACGACAGTCGTGCCGTACCGGTGAACACGGCGTTCGCACGAACCATTCGCACGTCAGCATCAGCCAGCACGCGTCGTTCCGACGCACCCGGCACATATGCGCCAACGGTGCCAAGCGTGAAGCCGACGCCGTATGTGCGATTGCCGGTGCCCCCACGTAACGACAACGCATGCTCCTGCACAAACGCGTCGCGCGGCGCATACGCTGTTGACGACACGCCAGCGTTCGTGGATAGCTGCAGTACCGGGGCGCCGCTTGCTGAGCCATCGTGGCGCGTGAGGATGTTCACGACACCACTTATGGCGTCAGCGCCGTACAACGCTGCTCCCTGCGGTCCGCGAATCACTTCCACCCGATCAACACGCGACGGGTCGAGTTGGGTCAGGAGGAGTGGGTTCGCCACTTCAATACCATCGAGATATATCTTCGGCGCACTCACCCCAAACGAACTCGCGCCGCGAATGCTGCCATAGCGCGCCGATAGCGAACCGGCACTTGTGGCCCACGCCCACATGCCAGGCACCGCTAAATCCAGCGCGTCACCCAACGAGGTGGCATGTTGCTTCGCCAACGTCGCGCCATCAATGACATCGAGGGCAAAGGGTGACCCGCGCTGCGACGCGCCATCTGGCGTACCTGTGACCACGACACGGTCCAGCACACTGGCGCGTCGCGTGTTCGGTGCAAGATCAACACCTGCCGTTGTTCGCGATGGCGCGAGCACAATTTGCGACGTGCCCAGGACGACCGGACGCAGCGTCGTTCCCGCAAGCAGTGTCTCGAGCACCGCGCCAATCGGGACGTGATCGAGCGCCAGACAAATTCGCTTGTCGCGTGGCAACAGTTCGTTGCTATACGACAATTCAACTTTCGCGACCACCGCCACACGTTCGAGCGCTTCGCGCAACGGCGAATTGGTCAGACGGATTGAGACAATGCGATCGAGCGGCGAACCCCACAGTGATGCGCGGTCTGGAATCGAGACGCGCGCCGAACACACTGGCTCGTCCGCACGCGCATACGTCGCGGGCACGATCAAAAATGTGATCGCGCCCGCGACGAAAAAGCGCCGCACTGCACTGGATGACCGCATGCGTATCAGGGCGTCGTGCCGTGTCCTGCAAGTTGAAGGAAAACGGTGTCGCCGCGCTGTATCACGTCGGCACCGAGGATGAGCGCAAGCCACTTCACCGTCGCAGCCGCCGAATCTACTGGAGTGGTGCCATTCACCGTTCGCTGCAACAACGTCGTGTCCGTCACGCGCAAATTGATCCCGTACCAGCGTTGGAGATCCGCTTGCACTTCCGCGAGCGGAGCATCGCGATACGACAACTGACCGCGCGTCCACGCGAGGTCTTCGAAGGTCACGATACCACGCGCCACGGCAATCGCCCCGCTGCGCACAATGCCGCGATCGCCAGCGCGCAATTCGACCGCTGGTGCCGCGCCTGCCGCCGAATCACGCAGCGCGACGATACCGTGCGTGACCGCTACAGAGACACCGCCACTCGCGTCGGTGTTAACCGAAAATGCAGTGCCGATATCGCGAATTTGCGCGCCGCGCGCACGCACCGTGAACGGATGCTGCGCATCGTGCCGCACGTCGAAGAACGCCGCACCGTCCAGCGTCACTTCGCGCGTGGATGCGCCATACCCGGCCGCAACAGTTAACCGCGAACCGGGCGCGAGAATGACGCGTGTACCATCCGTTAACGTGATGGAATCACGCGCACCCACCTTCGTCACGAACACTTTCGCATCGACCAACGCTCGGCGGCCGTCCCATCGTGACACACCCACGTACATCACCACTCCAGCGGCAGCCGCAACAGCCGCTCCGCGCCACGTGCGCATCCAACTCGCCTTGTCAGACGCGCGCAGCGTCACACCGCGCATCGTCGAACCACCGCGCACGACAGTCAGGCGCGGGGCATCATCGGTCATCTTCGCGCGGACCCGAGACAACGCACCGTCAATATCCACGCGAAAATCATCCTGCACCGCAAACCGGTTCGCGCGCTCCTGGACCAGCGACACCACGCCAGCATCCAGCGGATGCTGCATCAACCACGCTTCAACCACCAACGCCTCGCCCGCATCGCTCTCGCCCGCGACAAAACGGCCAATCGCGTCCCAATCGGCGGTGTCGTGGTTGGTTCGATGTGGCTGAGATTCGTTCTGCATGCGTTGGGAACACGGAAGCTGCGGTCCACCCTACCCCCACGCGGCGGGGGCCATATGTGTTGTAGTATACCTCAACATCGACGGGTCTGGTGCCCGACTCTCCTCACGTCTCCGCGCTTGCCGCCATCTCCGACCGCTTCGTGAACGACCATGACCAACTTGCCCGTCTTCGTGATGGCGATCATGCGGCGTTCGACGAAATATTTCGCCTGTGGTACGAGCCCGTGGT
>JAYTTR010000391.1:0-5255 GCA_043744935.1 Gemmatimonadaceae bacterium | reverse complement strand
AGATAAAACACGTCGCCTGGATACGCTTCGCGACCCGGTGGACGACGCAACACGAGCGAAATTTGACGGTACGCGGCGGCTTGCTTCGACAAATCGTCATACACGCACAACGTAGGCTTGCCTTCGTTGTACATGAAGTACTCGGCCATCGCGCAACCGGAGTACGGCGCGATGTAGAGCATCGGCGCTGGGTCGGATGCCGAAGCGGCGACTACGATGGTGTATTCCATCGCGCCCGCCTGCTTGAGCTTCTCGACGACTGACGCGATGGTTGACGCTTTCTGTCCAATGGCGACGTACACGCAAATGACGCCTTGGCCCTTCTGATTGATGATCGTGTCAATCGCGACGGCCGTTTTACCAGTGCCGCGATCTCCAATGATGAGTTCGCGCTGGCCGCGACCAATCGGGATCATCGCATCGATGGACTTGATGCCAGTTTGCAGCGGCTCCTTCACCGGCTGCCGCACGATAATACCAGGGGCTTCAGACTCGACGCGACGCGACGTGCTGGTGACGATGTCACCAAGTCCATCAATGGGACGACCCAGTGCGTCGACCACGCGACCAACGAGTGCATGTCCGACCGGCACTTCGAGAACGCGACCGGTGAGGCGCACTTCATCGCCTTCCTTGAGCTGCAGATAATCACCGAGCACGACGGCGCCGATGTTGTCTTCTTCAAGGTTGAGCGCCATTCCCGTGATGACCGTCTTGGCCACGGAACTGGTGAACTCGAGCATCTCGCCGCCCATGCACTTGCCGAGGCCGTAAATGCGGGCAATGCCGTCTTTGACTTCGAGAACGGATCCGACTTCTTCGACGTTTAGATCGTGGAGATCGGCAGCCTCGATTTCACGGAGGAGGATGTCCTTGATTTCGCCGGGGCGAAGAGCGGTTTGGGTGGTCATGATGCGCGGGCGTGGAAAGCGGGAAGGACGGCTTGGGAGGAGCTTGTGAAAAGTATCACAAGGTTCGGAGATTGGGCAAGGCGGAGGGTGCGGTCACTCGTTGGCATGGCTTTCTTCCGTGTCGCTTTCGGAGCTTTGGTGATGCTGAAAGCGCTCTAAAAGGTCAACCGCGCGGAGCCTCGTCAGTGAACTTGCCCGGACCCCGACAAGGCGTTGAGTGGTGCTCGACAAGTGGCTCGACGACGCGAAGCCGAGCACCTGCGCCACATCGCGCACATCGTACCCTGCGTTCTTGCAGAGCTCGGCCGCTGCAAACACGCGTACCAGGTCAATCACACGTTTTAGCGTGGGCGCTTGTCCAACCGCAAAACTCCGGGACAGGTGCTCGCGCGACACGCCAAGTTCACGCGCCAACTGGTCGGTGCGAACAGGACGGCCCGCGCGGCGCACCACGCTCTGCCATACGGCGATCTGAAGCGGCGTGTCGAGATGCAGCTGCGGAGGCGGGACGACCAGCGCGCGTTCGAACCGATTGGAGAATGCGCGACGCAGTACGATATCGCGCGCGACGGCGTCATCCAGCCCTTCAATGAGTAGTTCGCTCACCCCGCACTCGGCTGCGCGCGCAATGACTGGCGCATCGGCCGGCAGCATGGCGGTGACGAGTATGAAGGCCACGCTGGGAAACTCTTCAGCGCGCGCGAGTGTGCGCAACGCGTCCTCACCCGCGCCTCCGTCGACGATAACGGCATCGACCAGTTGCCGCGATAACTGTTCTTCGACATCGGCCCGCGTTTTCACCGCGACGACATGCGCGCGTCGACGAGGAAAGGCAGTGCGAACGAGCGAGCGCGCGCGTTCGCGTTTGAGGAGCGCGAGCACGCATAAGGAGGGCGCCGCGCCATCGGCGTTGCTGCGTGCGATCGACGTCACTTTAGTTGCCAACGGTATCCGCAGTGATGACGGGTACCAGTACTGGCAACAGCGGTGATGCAGGATCATCACCGCGCACCATCGCGCGTGCCCGTGTCAGGACCGAGCGCGCGTTGGCGTAAGACACCAAACGAATCGCTTCATCAAACGGCGCCCACCGACATGCGGTAATGCCCTCTTCACGCTGCGGCATGGTCCGACTGTTGTCCGTGCGCATTAAAAAAAAGTGACAGATTTTATGTACGAGTCGGCCACGAAAGCGAAAAAACCAATCGATTGTTTCGATTTCACCGTTGAGTGTGAGCGTATCGATGCCCGTTTCTTCGCGCACTTCACGGAGGGCGGCCGCCGACGGTAGCTCATCGACTTCAAGATGACCTTTGGGAAATCCCCAGTTGCGATAGCTATCGCGAATCAGCAGGAACAGCGGTTCACCATCGGCGTGCATACGAAACACCACTCCACCGGCCGACGTCTCCAACTTGACGCGCCCAGCGCGCTTGCGAGCGGAAGCATCGTTGCCGTCGGTCACGGCGCAATCAGTCCGCGGCGCCAACGTGTGGAGCCGCGTGCGCGGCGGCGGCCGTAGCGAGTTCGTTCGCGTGCACGCTGGCGCTCGCGCTGGCGTCGGCCGTACCAACGCCGATGAGCGGAGACGAACCCTCAAGCGTGGCGCGACCTTCGATGAACTGTCGAACGAGCGGATCGGTGGATTGCTGAATTTCGCTGACCGATCCCACCGCACGTACTTCGCCTTCGTACAGCATCGCGATGCGCGTGCCCACCGTGTATGCGCTGCGCATGTCGTGCGTAATCACAATGCCCGTGACGCCGAGTTGATCTCGCATGCGCACCATGAGCGCGTCGATGGTGGCCGATGTGACGGGGTCGAGTCCCGTGGTGGGTTCGTCATACAAGATGTATTTCGGGCGTAGTGCGATCGCCCGCGCAATACCAACGCGTTTGCGCATACCGCCTGACAGTTCGGCGGGCATGCGGCGCTGCACATCGGGAAGGTCGACGAGGTCGAGTGCCTCGGTGACACGCGCGTGAATTTCTGTCTCGCTTAATTCACCTTGCTTGCGCAGCCCCATCGCCACGTTGTCACCAATGGTCATGGAATCGAATAGCGCAGCAAATTGAAAGACATAACCAATCTTTCCCCGCAAAGCGTACAGCTCTTGCCGGGTGAGTTGACTCACAAGTTTTCCATCTACCCACACTTCGCCGGCGTCGGGCTCGAGCAGTCCCACGATGTGTTTGATGGCCACCGACTTTCCGCCGCCGGAATAGCCGATAATGACCATGGTTTCGCCCTCATTGACTTGGAGGTTGAAGCCACGGAGTACTTGTTTCGGGCCAAAAGCCTTGTAAACGTCCTTGAACTCGATCATGCGTACTCGGCGGAAGACATCACGAATATGTTGGCGTGACCATGCTGCCGGAAGGCGGACATAACGCTTAACGGGGCGCCTTTTGATGGGCGCCCCGCTCATGCAACGGCTGCCAGCGCGCGATCCGCGCGTCGGTGTTATGCGGCGAAGCTGCTTAGGGCACGGCCGACGTCGCCTTCACGCAATCGCTTGAGGGCGCGATCACGCAATTGACGAACGCGCTCACGGGTGACGCCGAGCATGCTGCCAATTTCTTCGAGCGTGTGCTCGCGTCCGCCTTCGAGGCCGAAGTACAAGCGCAATACCTTTGCGTCGCGTGGAGGCAATGTGGAGAGTGCCTGCTCGATTTCGTCCGTGAGGAAGCGGTTCATCGCTTCTTCTTCGGTGTCGGGCATTTCGTCGGCGACGAAGCGTTCGATGAGCGAGCGATCGCCGTCGGGATCCATCGGCGCATCGAGTCGAACGTCGCCGGTGTTGAGTGCGGCGAGCGATTGAACGACGTCAACGGAAAGCCCGGTGACCTGCGCTAACTCTTCGGGCGATGGCTCGCGACGAAGCTTTTGACGCAGGATTTCGGACGCTTTGATAATGCGCGACAGGTCGGCGGTGCGATTGAGCGGCACGCGGACGGTGCGGCCTTGGCGCGCGAGCGACGAGAGAATGGCCTGGCGGATCCACCACACGGCGTACGAGATGAACTTGACGCCTTGATCGGGATCGAACTTCCGCGCGGCAGTGAGTAGTCCGACGTTGCCTTCACCGATCAGATCGATGAGTGGGAGACCACGATTCTGATACTTCTTGGCAACGGAAATAACGAAGCGGAGATTGCGCTTGACGAGCTCCTGGAGAGCGTCTTGATCGCCGGCGCGAATTTTTTTGGCGAGCTCGATTTCTTCAGCACCTTTGAGCAGCGGATATGTGCTGACCTCGTAAAGGTATTGGTCGAGGATGTCGCGTTCGGGCTCGGTGGGCGCGATGCCCGCCGGTGCAGCCCGCCGGCGTTTCCGCTTGACGTCAGTCATGGATTTTTATGTTCCTCAGGACGTAGACACGTCCGCGATCAAGTTGCGGTGACGAAGTGCCGACACGGTTGGTGTCGAGCGGCCGGGCGCGGCGCCCTCGGTGCGGTGGTTTGCAGCGGGTCGCACACGAACTGATTTGACTACGTTTTACTTACTCTTTGTAGCCGTTCCCGGGTAGCCACGCAAGATACGCCATCGAGGATATTTCGCCAGTGTAGGTGTGCGGCGATCTGCTTGACGAGAGACATACACTTGACTAGACTGCGCGGTTCCTGACGCCCTCGTGGGCGGGGCCTCTGCGTAGGGGCATCCGTTGCGAGGGTGTCGCGCCCCGGGGGCGTAGCTCAGTTGGGAGAGCGCTTGAATGGCATTCAAGAGGTCAGCGGTTCGATCCCGCTCGTCTCCATCCCGGTACGGTTCGTGTAGCAGTGCGTGGTGACTGCGGCGCGAGGTCACTGGGTTCGGTGGAGGATTACCGATGCGTTGCGGGAATAGCTCAGTTGGTAGAGCACAACCTTGCCAAGGTTGGGGTCGCGGGTTCGAGTCCCGTTTCCCGCTTGTGGGGTCGTTAGCTCAGTTGGTTAGAGCGCCACGTTGACATCGTGGAGGTCACAAGTTCGAGTCTTGTACGACCCATGGCCCCACGGGTTCGTCTCCGTGGGATTTGTTGTTGGAAAGCGTCGTTCGTTCTCTGTTGTGAGGATGACAGCGGCTGACTAAGATGTGAGTCTTGGCAGTACTGCGGTATCGGTTTGCGCTCATAGCTCAATTGGATAGAGCATCTGACTACGAATCAGAAGGTTGGAGGTTCGACTCCTTCTGGGCGCATGCGTTTGAGGACTGTGGTTGGAGGACTGGTTTCAGCGGGGCGTAGCTTAGCCCGGTAGAGCGCCTGCTTCGGGAGCAGGAGGTCGCAGGTTCAAATCCTGTCGCCCCGATTGAACGAACAACAAGCCCTGCAGCGACTTACGTCGCGGCAGGGCTTGATTCGT
>JAYTTR010000390.1:0-5256 GCA_043744935.1 Gemmatimonadaceae bacterium | reverse complement strand
ACGTGATCTGCGCGATCACGAACTTGTTCGCACCCGCCTGCGCATCGGCAATCGGAAACGGCTCGAGAATCTCGTTCAGTTTCCTGCCTTCGATCGCGTTGCGATATGATTCCGGCAGCGAATCCCGCACGTATTCTGGAATCGTTTTTTCTTCCGCGCCGGCCTCGTCGTGGTACTTGGCCGTGAGCGAGTCGTAGGACGCTCCGCCACGCCATTGCTTCGCGACGTCGGCAGCCAACAGCCTGGCACGGGATTCATCCGCAGAATCGAGCGTTGGGCGAATGAGAATGTGCCGCGATTTCACTTCGGCCGGCTGCACGCGATCCACCCGAATAATGTGATAGCCAAATACGGTTTCGAACACAGGACTGATCACACCGGGATTCAGCGCAAACATGATGCGATCAAATTCCGGCACCATCCGACCACGACGATTCCACCCCAAATCGCCGCCGAGTTCGCGCGAGCCTGGGTCCATCGACTCTTTCTTGGCGATGGTTTCGAAATCGTTCGGGTGCAGCTCAAGTTCCGTGTGAATGGAATCCGCTTTCGCGCGAGCGCGCTTTTTCGCAGCCTCTGACGGGCGCGTGGCCACCACAATCTGGCGCAAACCCACGCGCGCTTCCTTGCGTGGCAAGCGTTCTTTATTGGTGTTGAACGCTTCGGAGACTTCGGCCTCGCTGACGTTCACAGCGGTCATCTTGCCGTCCCGACGCAACTTCTGAATAAGATCCCGCTGCAAGTTGTCACGCTTGATCAACTCTGACTGCATTTTGCGCCACTCTTCGACGGATCCAAATCCTGCGCTCTTCAATTCTGACTTGAACTCTGCATCAGACTTGAACTGGACGCGAATTTTTTTCTGATTGTCGTCGAGCGTGCGCGTGATGTCTGCCTCATTGACTTCGACTTTTTCCGCCTTGGCCCTTTGGACGAGCAGCTCACCTTCCACGAGATCGTTGATGACGCGTGTTTCCAAACGCGCCATGTCAGCCGCGCTCTTCACATCAGCGCCCCCAGCCCGCCGGCGATTGGCTTCCGCCAACACTTCCGAAACAAGAATGGCTTGATCGCCAACGACGGCCGCAACGCCGTCGATTCGCAAACCTGCGGGCGGCGTAGTATCGGGCAAGGCGCCCTTCACGGTTGATGCTGGAGGCAGCACCACTTTGGGCGCGGGTTTTTTCACTTGCGTTCGTTGCGCGGCAACCGTCATCAGCGGCGCTGACATCAGAACCGCACCGATGCACACCTGCCGCAGACGCACCCGCAGCGCTGCGCATGTCATCGCGAAATCCCTCGAGGCATAGTCATGCCACACCCTACCCACACCACGCCCCGGGGATCCGCAAACCATCATTACGGCTTCTTCGCGGGCGTCGGTGTGACCGGCTTGATCAGCGCCGAATCAGCGCCCTTCTTTGCTGCCGGCGCCATGCCCGGCGCTGCCGCACCCGGTGCCGGATTTTTCTGTGCACGCAGCGAATCGGCCGTTGCCCGGATGCTCTTCGCGCGCTCGACCACTTTGTCGAGTCCGGCGTCGTTCACCGAATACGCGTATTTCGATTGCAGGGCATGCGCCACTGGATACGCCACGTCAACAAACTGTGCTTCGTTCTTGATCAACTTGTCGAAGAACGTTTCCAAACGCGCTGCAGCGATCTTTTCCTTATCGCCATTTCCGACTTTCGCGCTGTCCGCCAACTTCGTCGGATCCACACCGAGCTGCGTCCACGTTTGCGTCAGCGCGTTGCGGAAATTCAGATACAGGTTGGACATCTCCGCGGTATCGATCTTGGACTTCGCGCTGTCGGCTTGATGCAGCACCAATTCGTTACGCACAATCTGCCGTACAAACTTTTCCACCAACGAATCCGGCGCGCTCAGCAACTGCGGGCGAATCTGTGATTGCGCCGGATACGCCGAGAGCCAATCCGCGAATTCAGCAGCCGTCAACTCACCGCCCTTGTACGACGCGACCTTGGAGTTGTCTTTCGCATAGCCCAGCGGATTACGCGCGATCGCCTTGGCCTTCACCGCAATGCCACTCGCGAGTTCTACGTTGTTGGACTTTTCGACCTTCGCGAGATAGGTGCTCTCGGCGATCTGCACGTTCCGCTGCTTCGCCAACGGCGCAAACTTGGCCGCGACATCCGCATACGGCGAACGATAAATCACGTGATAGCCAAACGACGTTTCACATACCGGCGAGATCTCCCCCGGCTTGATGGCCACGAGACACTTTTCAAACTCCGGCACCATCGTCCCCTTCGGAAACAGGCCGAGATCACCGCCACGCTCTTTGCCGCCCGGCTCTTCGGTTTTTTCCGTGAGCTTCACGAAATTGGCCGGTGTTGCTTCCGCACGAACCGCTTCAGCCTTTTTCCGTGCAACCGCCTTTTGCTCGGGCGTTGCGCCTTGATCGATCTTCATCAGAATGTGGCGCGCGCCGAACGCTTCGCCATTGTTGTAGCGCTGCTCGTCAGGGCCCGGCGACACTGTGTCCCATCCCTTCGACACGTTGTCATAAAACTTCTTGACGCGGATGTTGTCGATGTTGGACCACAACGCGAGGTTCATCGTTTTGGGATCTTTCAGCGAGTCGCCTTTCGACGCCGCCAGTCCGACCAGCTGATAATTGACCCACAGCTCGGCGATCGAACGCGCGACGTCTTTTTCAAGCGGCGCTTGTGAATTGCCAAGGATGTCGGCCAATCGCTTGACCGAGAGTTGCTGACTGCCAGCAGACGCAGCAACATCCGGATTGGACGAAGCTCCGCAAGCAATGGCAAAGGCGATGGCGGCGAACGCGGGCAAACGGTACGATTTCATCGAGTTGAACTCCGGAACCGCAGAAAAGTGTATAGGTGAAACACGGAAGCCGTGTCACCAGTTGCCTCACAGGGCGAGGGCGCGTAAGGCACGCACCAATCCGTCGAGCATTTCCGCACCGCCCAAACGCGTGAGTTTGATAGCGAGCGGCTGCGTGCGTCGGACGTCCACCTGGAACTGCACATCATGGAACGCCGACGAAAGCCCTTTGAGGCGCGGAACGGCGTCAGCCCTGAAACTAACACGGGCTTCCGAGGCTCGCACAAGCACCCCGTCCACGCCGAGGGCCGCGCCGAGCACCCGAAGCAGGGCGCTGCCGAAGAGCGCCTGCGCGGCAACGGGCAGTGGGCCGAAGCGATCGCGGACTTCAGCCTGCAGCGCCTCGATGTCCTTTGGTGCCCGCAGTGACGTCAGGCGACGATACACATCCAGCTTCGCGTCCTGCGCCGTGATGTAGTCGTCGGGGAGATAGGCCGGAAAGTCCAGCGAGACATCGGCCGGAATCCACGATTTTTGACCGTCGCCTTGACTGAGTTGATGAACGGTTTCGTCGAGGAGCCGGAGATATAAATCAAATCCGACCGCATGCACGAAGCCCGACTGCTCAGGTCCCAGAAGATTGCCCGCGCCGCGCAATTCCATGTCTTTGAGCGCGACCCGGTAACCGGAGCCCAACTCTGTATGGTGTTCCAACACTGCCAATCGTCGTTCTGCGTCGTCATCGATGCGGTCGGGCACCAGCAAATAGCAGTACGCGCGACGATGCGAACGTCCTACACGGCCGCGTAACTGATAGAGCTGCGCCAATCCCAGGTGATCGGCGCGATTGACGAACATGGTGTTCGCATTCGGCACATCGAGCCCGCTTTCGACAATGAGCGTGGAGACCAGAATATCCACCTCACCTTCGACAAACTTGCGCATCACCGACTCGAGTTCGCGCTCCTTCATCTGCCCGTGACCCACCGCTATGCGCGCGCGTGGCACCAGTCGTTGCAGGTGATCAGCGATCGCAATAATCGTCTCGATCCGGTTGTGCACAAAAAACACTTGTCCGCCGCGATCCAGCTCGCGCGAAATTCCTTCTTCGATCAAACTGTCGTCCCACGTTTCCACAAACGTGAGCACCGGTGACCGATCACGCGGCGGCGTGGCCATGATGGTCAAATCGCGCAACCCTGCCAGCGACTGATGCAACGTGCGCGGAATGGGCGTCGCCGTGAGCGTCAGCACATCGGTCTCCAGCTTGAGTTGCTTGAGACGTTCCTTGTGCTTCACACCAAACCGGTGCTCTTCGTCGACGACAATCAGCCCCAAGTCGGCAAACTGCACATCGGGGCTCAACAAGCGATGTGTACCGATCACGACATCGACCTGCTTTTTTTTGAGCGCTTCGATAACAACGGCTTGTTCTTTCGCAGTTTGAAAACGACTCATCACTTCAACGCGAACAGGAAAGTCGGCGAACCGATCACCGAAACTTCGCGCGTGTTGCTCGGCGAGAATGGTGGTGGGCACGAGCACCGCCACTTGTCGTCCGCCCTGCACCGCTTTGAATGCTGCGCGAATAGCAATTTCTGTCTTTCCGTAACCGACATCCCCAACTAGCAGCCGATCCATTGGCCGGTCACCCTCGAGGTCACGCTTCACATCTTCGGTAGCCTTGCGCTGGTCGGGCGTATCTTCAAAAAGAAATGAACTTTCGAGTTGCCGTTGCCACGCGGTGTCCGGGCCATGAGGTGGACGCGTCGTGACTTTGCGACGTGCGTACAGCTCCAGCAATTCTTGCGTCATCTCGAGAATCGCCATGCGCGTCTTCTCGCGCTGCTGCTTCCAGCGATTGCCGCCCAGCTTGTGCAGCCGTGGTGCCGGTACATCCTCGGACACATCGCTGGCGCTGCGATACCGCTCGATCTGATCAATGCGGTACAGCGGCACATTCAGGCGATCGCCGCCCTCGTATTCGATGACCACCGCTTCGATCGTGCTCTCGCGCACGAAGATCTTCTCGATACCGCGATAGATCCCGATGCCGTGCTCGAGGTGCACGACATAGTCGCCCGGCTTGAGTGCGCCGATGGTATCGAGTGGCGCCCCGGTGGTGTACTTGCGCGTGCGGCGCAATCGCCGATCACGACGGAAGATCTCGTGATCGGTGAGCACGCGCATGCCCTTCTCGCGATCGCCAACGGGCAACAGCCATCCGCCGCCGAGCGCGCCAACCACGAGCGCGGCGGGCGACGGGTCGCGCGTGTCCTCGTTGAGCAACTCGTCCAGGCGCTCGCACTGCCCCTCGTTGTCGCAGAGAACGATCGTCGGCAGGCCGTCGCGCACGAGCTTGCGTAGCCGGCGGATGTCGCGGTCGATGACTTCGGGGGGGACGAGCGGGAAGACCAGCTCGGCCGGTTCCGCGGTCGGGTCGAC
>JAYTTR010000389.1:0-5264 GCA_043744935.1 Gemmatimonadaceae bacterium | reverse complement strand
CTCGTGTAGACTCGACGCTCAATGCTGCCGGCGATCCTGTGTTCACGCCAACGGTGTTCAATCGCCTCGGCGTAGCAAACACGCGTTCGGGCGGATCAAACATTGTGCAACGCGTCGCAACGTCGCGGAGCACGGCAACCACACTCGCGGCCACGGATTCACTCAACGTCGTGATCGTCAGCATCGAAACCACCACACCCGGGGCTGCGCCAAGTGAAGTGCGTCCGTTGTGGGCGCGCCGTAGTCAGGCCAACGCCACAACACGAGTCGCCAGCCTTCGCTTTGGTGCATTTGCGCGCGCGATTCCAGTAAGCGCAGGAGCACCGGGCGCGAACGAAGAATTCGTGGTCGCCACCAACGGCGTCATGACGATTGTGCCGCGTGGGCGTGTTGAAGTGCGCGCCAAGATTCTTATCGCCAACGACTCGAATTACTTCCGCGCACCGGTTGGATATTTCTACAACGCGTATGCGGTGAAGCTCGACGCCACGGGTAAATTTGCCGACACCGTGTACCTGGGTCGTCGCACGTCGCCATATCCGGCGCGTATTTCCCTGTACGAATCAGACAAAACGAATCCTGCACCGGATGTCATTTTCGATACGCCGCGTGTGGTCTTTGCGATGGCATCACGACTCTCGACCGATACGATTGCGAAGGCGAACACGTCGCCGCCATGGCTCAATTTCGGTATTGTGCGCGTCAACTTGCAGTCAAAGTTTTCGCAAGAAGGACGCATGGGCCCAGGAACAATGCTTGAAGCAATCCTGCCAAAGAGTGTTAGAGGAAGATAGGGGCTAGGGACTAGGGGTGAGGGATTTGGAAAGGGGAGCCTGCACGTGCAGGCTCCCCTTTCGTTCCACTCCCTAATCCTTATCCCCTCTTCCCTCATCTCTATTCACGGCGTGACCCGTATCACCGCCTTCCGAATACGATCACCCACCCAAATTGCTCCACTCTCCGCGCGCACGGTTGTCGCAAAGGGGAACTGACGTGATGAACCAAGCACCTGTGGTGTCGGTGATAATGACACGCGATACAGTCCATCGACGCCGCCCGCAACGAATAACGTGCCGTCGAGGAAGGCGAGATCGTAAGCGAAACGTGGTTCGCCGACGAGGCGCACAGGTATTGATGTTGGTGCGCCAAGTGTCTCGCGCCGCCACGCGACAATGCCTTGGTCGCCAAGTGCAACCGCTACCCAATCTGCGCCTACGGCGATGCTTCGTGCGGCCGCTGGCAGGCGCAGCGTCAGCCCAACGCGCAAACCCGCGTCGCTTGAGGTGACGTTTACCAGCGTTGAGTCAGTGCCAATCCACCATGCGCGCGCCCTCGCATCGTATGCTGCCGCTGTGATCGTGGTTGCGAGCGCGAGCGTGTCGATTCGTGCGGATGCGCCAGCGGCACGGCGCAATTGCAGACGTTTTCCGGAGGCGCTTAGCACTGCATCGTCAGACGCGGCAAGCGCATCGATTGGGCCGTCGCCAATGCGCGAAGCGGGGCCACTCAACAAGCTCGCTTCCCATAGCGCTGTTGCGGTGCCAAGCACGAGCGATCCGCTGCGCGGGACGATCACCACTTGACGAAGGTTGCTGAGTCCTGCAGCGCGACGGCGTAGTGCTTTCGGGGTCACGCCCGCTGCGAGTAATTGCGCGCCGCTATCACTCACCACGGCGAGTAACGAATCGCGAATATCAAACGCATTCGGTGCGGCGAGTATACTCGCTTCGGAGATTGTGAACAAGAAGTTTGCTCCGGCGCGCGGCGTCGCGGCACGTCGCTGCGCATTCAGTTCACTCCCGATAAACAACCCCGAGAGCGCGCCGCTCAGCGAGAGGAATGGCAGGGCGCAACTGAACGGGCGGCACCCGCCAGCGTTCTGTCCTCTCGCGCTGATAAAATAGTAGCCGAGCGCAAGCGCGCTACCGGACGCGGCTCCAATCAGGCTGAAGCGACCAAGACGCACGCCCGTGCCCTTTGTGATCGTTCGCGCCGACGTTGTTTGCGCACGCAATTGATGTGCAAGCGGCGCGCTGATGATCGCAACAAGCGCGGCAGCGCAGAGCGTAACGGTGCGAGCTCGAAGATGCATGAGGTGTGAAGTCATTGACGGCGAATGGTAAGTTCTCGCTGCGTATGCGTGCGTTGACCGTTGCTGTGATCAGTGACAAAAATTTCTAAGCGGTAGCGCCCAGCCGGTGCGGTTCCCATGCCGAGATTCACCACGCCAGGCACGCGATCACGCCCGTCGAGCGCTTCATCGCGCTCGTATTTGAGTCCAAGCTGTGCATCGCCGACGGCGCTGAGTCCTACGGCATCAGCGATGTTGCCGAGAAAATTTCTGACAACATCGCGACCACGATCGAGCTTGAGCAGCGTGACGATAAATTGTACCTGGAACTTCACGCGCTTGTTCGCATCCGGTCGCAATCCATAATTTTCCCAATAAACGGTAAATGTGTCGAGTGGTGCGAGCGCAAGGTCTCCACGAGGTACGAGTCCGAGTTCTATCCACGAACGGACGGTGCGCGTTGCCGCGGGTGCGCGGTCGGCGATGAGAATGTCGCTACTCTGCAATGACAGCGTATCGTAGCCAAGCATTTCCACTTCTGATTGCGCTCGGCCCAGTGCGGTTGCGACCGAAGCGTCACGCGCCTCGATGCGCACGCGATAGGCGCCAGTACGCAGCGTGTCCACCCAACGGCGCCGGAGGTCTGTGGTGATCGACGGCAGTCGCACTTGCAGTGTGTCAGCGGCGCGTAGCGAAAGCCGACCGGGCGGACCAATGCGAAACGCGAGTTCGAGTGCACCACGATCGATCTCCGCATTGTGATAGAGCGACTTGGTGCTGAAGCTGGCCGCGACAAGCAATTGTGTTTGTCGGGATGTTGGGCCACGAAAGCGAACCATCTGGATGGGAACCGTATCGACCGCCATTGCGAGCGGCACGTTGTCGAGGAGAAATGGCGACGCATCTCGGCGCTCTTCGGCATAGTCGCGATAATTTCCGGCAAAATAAGCGCTGTTCATTGCCGGCGGTCCGGTAAACACGAACTCCATCTCGGTGCGCGGATAGAACCAAACGGTGATAATTCGACCGATGGCATCGGCCGCATCTGCGTCGCTGTTGGGTGCAAACGTCGCGACAACCGGCGGTTCGCCATAGCGCGCGACAATCAGTGCGCGGTCTGTGCGCCAGCCGAGCTGTTTGGTGTCGCCATCAGTAAAACGCAAATCGGCGTATGCCATGCGCGCGAGAAATTCCAATCGCGCTTCGTTCAGCGACGTGGAGAGCATGGGATCGGCCGCTTCCCAGAACGCACTCTCGGTACGTTCGAGGTCAGCAGCTGACAAATTGGCGACGCGAACGGAATCGCCCTTTCGTAAAATGCGGCCCATCGACAACACTTCTGCGCGCATCGCTGGTGCGAGGCCGAGCAATGCGCGTGCGAAGAGTTGATCGGCGTCGGCGAGCTGTCCGAGTTTGAATGCGGCGAGGCCATGCGCAAACAGCAAGCGTGGTGTTGCGTCGATAGTCCGCGTGAATGGTGCACCAATCTGGCGCATTTCGTCGTAACGCTTTTGGTCGTACAGGAGGGCCATCAACCCAATGGCACTCAGTGCGTGCGTGCTCTCCGCGGCAAGCGCGCGTCGATAAAATTCTTCGGCTTCGATGCGATCAACAAATGCGGCGCGATCAATGGGACGTGCCATTTGATCCAGAAATTCGCGCGTGTAGTGCAGGCGACTGCGGGCGGCGATCGGATCGAAGACCAAATTGGCGGTATAGAGCCAGCGGTCGCGACCCGAGTTATAGCGACGTTCCTTGATTTGCCCGAGTTCGTATGAGACTTCGGCGAGTTGCTCGGGATCGCCATTATCAACGGCGACAACTAGTGCGCGGCGAAAGTATCGCTCTGCTTCGATCCGCAGCAGCGGTGAATGCAGGCGAATGCGTCCCAATTCAATGAGGTACCGCGGATTTTTGCCGTCGATATTGGCGGCACGACTGAGCAGGTGCCATGCGAGAATGCGACGCGGGGAATCGCCGAGGGTGAGTCCGGTTGTGCGAGAGAGGACGACGCCGCGCCAGTACAGTGCATCAACATCGCGGGGGGATTGATCGGTCGCTTGCTCGAGCAATTCCAGTGCGGCGAGCGTATCGCCGACGCCGGCACGTGCACGTGCGTAGCGGATGAGCGAATCTGTGGCAACCTGTGCAGCGCGAGGCTGTGCGTGTGCTTCGCGCGCGTTCGCGATGGAGAGCACGCCGACAGGAAGGAGAACAGCGCAGCTGCGAAGGGCGTGCAACAAAGCCGTGCGAACGCGCCGACGCTTTGGATGGGCAAGGAGTGCGGACATCGGTGTACGAAACGTATCGTTCAGCACGGACTTTCGGGCTGGAACCGTGCAGTGTGGGTTCATTGTATCGAGGAGCGTTTCATCGTGTTCATGTTGAACTTGCGTTGGTCATCCGCGTCATCATCGGCGACGTCAATAATTACAACATTTTCAACGCGTCGCTGGTTACATGCCTTCGAGGTGGGCGTGTGTGCGTGTGTCGCGCTGCTTTTAATACCGGCGCACTGGGCAAGGGCACAGGCCTTCACGTATCCCTCGCTGCAGTTGCCGACGGCGTCGATTCGCGACTATACGGCGGCCATCGCGAGTGGTGGTGGGACGTCGGTGCTTTTTCAGTGGCGCGAGGGGATTGGGGAGGGCATGCACGTTGGCTTGGACGCGGGGTTTGCCGATCCGAAAAACAGCAACAATTTACGAGTGTTTGTTGGCGGGTCAGTCGGACGTGAGTTGTTGCGTGCGGCGGGTGATCAGCCGCTGGACTTACTCGTCACCGGTGGCGTTGGCGCTGCGTTTGGTGGCGGGTCGACTCTGGTTCGAGTGCCGGTGGGCGTGAGTGTTGGCCACACATTTGCGCTGGATGACGGGATGTCGATTACGCCGTATGCACATCCGCGGCTTTCGTTTGAAGTGTGCCAAGGGTGTTCGGGGTCTGCGAGTCGTTCAGCGGTGGGTCTTGATTTTGATTTGGGCGCCAATTTCCAGGTGAACCGTGAGTTTGGGGTTCGTGCGGCGGGTTCGTTTACCGGATCGAATCGTCAGGGAAGTGCGAATGCGTTCGCGGTCGGGTTGAATTGGACGCCGGGTGCAGTGAGTCGCGTCGGTGCAGCGGGCGGTCGTTGAAGTCGCTGACCGCGGATTGCCGAGACTGGGTTTGTACGCGGCATCCGGTTGCTTTGCCTTTG
>JAYTTR010000388.1:0-5265 GCA_043744935.1 Gemmatimonadaceae bacterium | reverse complement strand
AACGACGCTGCAAACGCCTTACCCTTCGTCTGCGCGAACTTCGGAATCGCGATCGCCGCAAGGATGCCGATGATCACGACCACGATGAGCAATTCGATAAGGGTAAATCCACGGGTTGTTGTCGAGCGTTGCATACGCGGTCCTGGAAATTCGTCTTGGGAATCGTCCTGAAAATCGTCCACGGTGCCCACTTGGGCGAGCGGTGTGCGTCGCTCATCAGTCTCGGCTTCCGTTTCTGCGAACATCACAAGGCAACGGTAATGCCGCAATTCACTACACGCCGTAAATCATTGTAAAACAACATGTTATGAATTTATACGCCGAAGACGCTTGGGCAGCGAGTCTCGCACGCCCCCGCATTCCGTGCAAAGTGCGACACCGTGAGCCCTGCGGCGGTCTGTCGTTACGACTTGGCCGCGACCCAATTGCTGCCGACTCCCATTTCTACCAAGAGTGGGACGTTCAGTGTCGTGGCCCTTTCCATTTCCCGTTTGACGAGCGCACGCAGCGCCTGCTCTTCATTCGGCGGTAATTCAAAGACCAATTCGTCGTGGACCTGCAGCAACATGCGAGATGCGAGCTGCTCTGATTCAAGGGCACGTTGCACGTGAATCATCGCAATCTTGATGAGATCAGCGGCAGATCCTTGAATGGGTGCGTTGGCTGCGACACGCTCGCCAAAGGCACGCATATTGTGGTTGCGTTCCTTGAGTTCGGGGATGTAGCGACGACGCTGAAACAAGGTCACGGCGTATCCCCGCTCTTTCGCGTCAACGACGCAGCGCTCAAGAAAATTGCGTACGCCGGCGAAGCGTTCGAAATACGTCTCGATGAATGCTTTCGCTTCCGCGTGTGGGATGCGCAGTTGACGCGAGAGTGCATGCGCGCCTTGTCCATAAATTGTGGCGAAGTTGATCGTTTTGGCCCGAGCTCGCATGTCGCTCGTCACGTCGGCCAAATCAACGCCGAAAATAATTGCCGCGGTTTGACGATGAATGTCGCCACCCGCATTGAACGCAGCGACGAACAACGGGTCGCCGGACATGTGCGCCAGCAAGCGCAGTTCGATTTGCGAGTAGTCTGCCGATAAGAGCAACCATCCGGCGCGCGGCACGAAGCCACGACGGATTTCGCGACCAAGCTCTCGACGATTGGGAATGTTTTGCAAATTCGGATCGGTCGACGACAATCGACCGGTCGCCGCGACCGTCTGATTGAACGACGTGTGCAGGCGATGGTCGCGCGGATGGACCAGCTTCGGCAACGCATCGATGTATGTCCCTTCGAGCTTGAAGAGCTCGCGGTACTCCATCAATAGCGTTGGCAAGACATGGCCTTCCTCCGCCAATTCTTGCAATACACTGGCGTCCGTACTCGCCCCGGTTGCGGTTTTCTTCTTGACCGGCAGGCCCAGCTTATCAAATAAAATCACGCGCAGTTGCGGATTCGAATTGATGTTGAATTTTTCCTTTGCTTCCGCGTAGATCGCTTCTTCAACCTTCTCACGCTCTGCACGGAAACGTGTCTTCAGCGACTGAAACCACTCGAGATCGATCGCGATACCATCCCACTCCATGTCCGCAAGCACGTCCACGAGCGGCACTTCGATCTGCGCAAACAAATCACGCATGTCCTGCGCAATGAGTGTCGGCTCGAGCAGCAATCGCACGCGTAGCGTGACGTCAACGGCAGCACACGCGTAGTCACGTGCTGCATCTGTTGGCACGACATCAAACAGCAACTGGTTGCGCGTCTTCCCACACAGTTGCTCGTACGACGTCATGGTATGGCCAAGAAATTCAAGCGCCAGCACATCGAGGCCATGTGCACGGCGACCTGGATCAAGGACATAACTTGCGAGCATCGTGTCGAACACCAAACCGCGCAGCTGCACCCCCGCACCGCGTAGCACGAGCATATCGAACTTGGCATTCTGCGCGGCTTTGGACACGGCGGCGTCCGCGAGCATGGCGCGCAGCGGTGCAAGTTCCGGCGCGGAAAACGCTGGAAGATTTTGCGGCTCGTCAACGCCTGCACTTATGCGACGGCCTGCAATACCCGCGTCGCCCGACAACAACACGAGATTGCCGCCGCCATCATCGCGACGGTGGGCGAATGGGAGATAGTATGCTTCACCCGGCGCCACGGCGATCGACAAACCCACCAAGACCGCGCGCATGGGACCCGCGCCCAACGGCGCGTTTACTTCGTTGATCGTCTCGGTGTCCAACGCGATACAGTCAACTTCACGGATACGCGCCAGCAACGCTTCGAGTGCCGCGAGCGTGTCGACCGTGGTGTAGCGCGCATCGCCAAAGACAACCATACCACTTTCGCTGAGCCGCGTCTCCGGCGCAGCGAGTCGCGTGACGACTGCGGAAGATCGCAGCGGAAGCACCGGCGGCACGCCGGCTGTTTCACCAGGCGACGCACTCGAGACTGTACCCCCGAGGTCCTTGAGCAACGATGTAAACTCAAGCTCGAGAAACAGGTGTCGCAGCGCCTGTGTATCCGGTGTGTCGACGGTGAGTGTCGCGGGATCAAACACGACAGGCACGTCGCACTGAATGGTGACGAGCTGTTTGGATAAACGCGCTAACGCCGCGTGTTCGAGCAACGCTTCACGCGGACGCTTTTTGGTGACCTCGTTCGCATGCGCAAGAATGTCCTCAAGCGCGCCAAATTGTCCGATCAATTCCTGCGCAGTTTTTTCGCCGATGCCACGCACACCAGGCACATTGTCCGAGGTATCACCGACCAATGCGAGATAGTCCGTCACACGCTCCGGCGGTACGCCGAGTCGCACACTTCCGTTTTCGACGCCGACCCATTGCTCTTCAACACTCGCGGGTCCGCCGCGACCGGGATTGAGCAGCCACACGCGCGGGCCGACTAACTGCTGGAAGTCTTTGTCGCCGGAGACGATCACCACGTTATACCCAGCTTCCACACCACGTTGAGCAAGCGTGCCGATGACATCATCGGCTTCAAAACCCGGCACCGATAAAATCGGAATACGATATGCGGCGAGTAACTGCGTGATACGCTCGAGACCAAGATCGAAATCGGCCTGCAATTCGTCGGTCAGCTTTTCTCGCGTGGCTTTGTACTCGGGATAGAGCTCCTCGCGAAACGAAGCGCCGGCATCGTGCACCCACCCTAACAGCTCCGGCCGGTGTACAGCGATCAAGCGTTTCAGAAAATTCGCGACACCCCATGCGGCGGACGTGTTCTCGCCACGACTCGTGGACAGTGGACGCGTCATCAGCGCAAAAAACGCGCGGTAGATCAGCGCATAGCCATCGACGAGAAAAAGCCGCGGTGCTTCCGGGCGAGTAACGTCACTCACGGACGACTGGACAACCTGCGGCGAATCGCGTTTTGTAGCTCAGACATGCTTTGCGGATTGAGACGCCAACGACCAAATCCTGTTTGATCGGTGAAAATGAGGTTGAGACGCTGCTCGCGATACTCCCAGACTTGTTGACGCACACGTGAATTCGCGTCGTTCATCCCGGAATCGTAAATGTTGTCCGGATCGCCAAGTCCCACGAAGGCGACGCCGCGATCAGACATCCAACCGACTTGCGCGTCGTCACGAAATCGCTGATTGGCGGTGCGAATGCGCGCAAAGTAATCACGCAAAGCTTCGTTTTCCGGCGTTCCTGGAATCGGATCCGTCGACTTCAGAAATTGCGTCCACGCCTCGGCGCGCCCTTCTGCGGGCGTATCGCGCAACGTACGGAGGCGCTCGGCGGTCGTAAAATATTTGAGATACATGATCATCTCGTCGAACGACGCGATTGGCAGGTCATCACCAAGACTGACCAGAATGCGCGTGCGCACGGTATCCGGACGTCCGGCGGAGGTAACCACGAGCGTACTCACTCCAATACCCATGCGCGCAACGGGGATGTTGACTGTGGTGCTCCGTGTTGCGCCGCGCCGCGGTAACTCCGTAGTAACATCCCACAGCACTTGATCACCTTCGCCGATGATTCGCGTCTTCACGCTGGTTGGAGCGTCGACGCCAACCGCTTCGACGTACACCGGCAACACCGAATCAGCGCCGAACGTGACCGTGCTTCGGGGACGGGCGAGAATGCGCGGTAGCGAATCGACGGACGAGCGTGGAATGGCCTCGTAGACGGCGACCGGCGAACCTAACGCGCCGGACGACAGTCGCGGCACATCTATCGACACATCTTCCGACGCCGACCGGATGCTCGACTCATCTTTGACGCCGAGTGAGAGGGTGTAACGTCCGGGTGCGATGCGCAAAAACTGTTGCCAGATGATGCTCTCATCCGTGCGCGACGTTTCGCGAAACGTCGGGACGCGAACGGCCTCCTTTGCGTCGAGCGTACGCACGACACCTGCACCCTGTCGAAGTTCAAGTCGCACCACGTAGTTCGCGGCGTAGCGGTCTCCCTCGCGCGCGAAGCCAAGGGCGCGCGATGGCATCGACATGGCGATCATGACCAACGTGCTATCGGGCGACGGCGAACGCAAAAATGAAACAGACGCGACAAACGGGATAGCGCCGGTGCCGGCCACCAGCCCCATGCTGCGATAAATGCGCTGCATGTCGTTGGCCGTGGCCGCTCCCGGTGCGCCCGGTGTGCTACCGCCAGCGGGCGCTCTGTCGGGGCGAGCCGACCCGACGGCCCGATTGGCCGCGCACCCTGCAGACGCAAGGATCACAAACGCGACGTTCGCGAACGCGAGCACGCTAGCGCGCGCGACGAGACGTGATTGATGCATGCGGCCTAAGGCTCCCAGCTGGGAAAAGAGATCATGCAGTAACGACAAGGATTCTACCGCCAACCAGTGCTGATCGTGCCATATGATCGAAGATTGACGAAGTGGGACGGTACAGATTTGCAACTTTGCGACAACCTGTCTTGCACACTACCAGTCGCGCGCGTACGTTGGGCGCGTGCCCATCGAGACGATAGTCGGAACGACGCTAGCCGGCTATACGGTTCGCGGGAAGGTTGGCGAAGGCGGAACGTCAACCGTCTTTCGCGCGGACCACGCCCAACACGGAACCGTTGCCCTGAAAGTGCTGCGCGACAAACTGCAGCACGACAAAACTGCCGTTGCGCGTTTCTTGCGCGAGGCACAGTTCGGCGCTCGAGTACAACACCCCAATATCATTCGCACCCTAGACTACGGGCAGTCGGATGGGGATCGCTACTATCTCGCGATCGAATGGGCGTCTGGTGAAATTCTCGACAAGCACGCCGAGCGATCTGGACCGCT
>JAYTTR010000387.1:0-5279 GCA_043744935.1 Gemmatimonadaceae bacterium | reverse complement strand
CGCGACGTTGATCGTGTGACGAGGATGTACGATGATGCAAAGCAGATGGCGCGCGCAGCCGCGATGGCCACGTTTACCACGCTCGACACCGTGCAAATCATTGGCTCTGCGTGGCGTCCGCATTTCAATAAACCCATTGCGACCGCCATGCACGCCAATGCAGTGCGCGTTGGTATGCCGGCGTGGGACGCAAACGATCAGACGATGGCGCGTGCCGTACAACGCATGATGAGTCAGCCGGACAGCGGTTTGCACACTACGGTACCGCCATTGCGCTCGCCGGAAGACGCGGCAAAGGCAAGCACCGGAACGGGCAGTGATGATATTGGCGACGTCACGTGGTCGGTGCCGTCGGTCACCCTCTACTACCCCGCGAATATTCCGGGCACTCCTGGACACAACTGGGCAGACGGCATTGCCATGGCGACACCAATTGCACACAAAGGCGTTATCGCCGGCGCGAAAGTACAAGCCATGACGTTGCTCGATTTAATCATGCAGCCAACCCTCGTTGCGAACGCGAAAGACTATTTCACGAACGTGCAAACGAAGACGGTGAAGTACCGCCCACTGATGGGGCCGAGCGACCAGCCGGCGATCTGGTTGAACGCGGAAAAGATGGCGCGATATCGTGATGCAATGCGCCCGTTCTATTACGATCCCACTAAGTTCGCGTCATATCTGCAACAGTTGGGCATCGTGTATCCTATGGTGCCCGTCGTTCGGCACTAAGCCGAATCATCCTTGCCTGAGGAATTGGCATGCGCTCGTGGTCCATCGCAGCAAGCATCAGTATCGTGAGTATTGGCGTCGCCTGCGCCGGCACCAAAACCGAACCCGTGCCAACACCTGCCGCACGCACGGCGCAGGCTCCGCCGCAAGGCGGCGGCGCTCGACGCGGCCCGCCGAATTTTGAACGACAAGACTCCGTGCGCTTCGCCACCATGGAAGAGGTACTACGCAGTGTCGCCGGTCGTGAGAACGAACCAGCAGGCAATGTCTTCAAGAGCGTGCAGCTCAACAAAAACATGCCGGTCAAGCAATTTCTCACCATGATGAGCGAGCAATACGGTCGCGGACTCGGCAACACCTGTACTGGGTGTCATCAGTCGGCCATCGTCAATGGTGTCAACGTGATTGACTACGCCAGCGATACGCCCAAGGACAAGCGCATTGCGCGCGATATGGAACGCATGCAACAAGCCATCAATCGCGACTTGGCAAAAAATCAAAAGAATCACGGCATCGACGACGATTATCCGAAAGCAACGTGCGTGATGTGTCATCGGGGAACGGCGCACATGCCGAACATGATGAAACCGATGAAGAACTCCGATCCGCCACCGCCAACACGCGCACGTTGAAGCGGTAGCGGTCGTTTATGGTTTCAGCACTTGTCGCAGTACGGTATCATGACTGATCTGTGTTTCTACACGAAGTAGCGTACGCGTGGCATCGTCAAACCATGCGTGCGCTTCAGTGTTCTTGTCGAGCTGCACGATCACGTGAATGACATATGAGCTGCCACGAATATCACGACTCACGACGCGCACACTATACGCGTGTCGCGCTCGTTCGACGTCGTACACGTTGATCGTCGTCACGTCGCCCTCGTCCAGCGGAAGCGCGCGCACCGCCAAATCCCAGTTCGCCGCATCAAACGCTTCCGCGTAGACCGTATCGATAGCCTTCGCCGCGCGCCGACCAGATCCTGAACCAATCACTTCGCCGCGCACACGACCATCAGTCCATTGCAAGAGCACATCACGCTTGGGCTCGACGGTGCGATGCCACCGCGGTGCCAGTGTCGACGCATCGGAGACCGTGCTATCGATCGTCACGGTGTTACCGCGACGCACGGTCTGCACGCGACGAATGACAGGATCATCGCCGCGCACAGGCAGGATTTCATCGCGCACCGTGCCGATAAATTCTTCCTCGCCGTCGTGCTTAAGCGAGAGTACATAGTCCAATGCGCCGTATCGAATACGCGATGCATCAATTGTCGGTACGCCCGGCGCAGTGCCTTGCGCTCCGACCGACCGCGTGAGGAGAAGCGCGAACACCAAACCGCACGCCAACGGCTGCGACAACTGCCACGTTTTGCGGGTCATGACTGAATGCTAAACGATTTTCTGCGCAAGCAACCATTTCCACGGTGCCAACGTCGTAGGGGGTATGCCGCTCTTCATGCTTGCAGTATGCATTGTTGCACTCGCGGTGCGCCCTCTCACCGCGCAAACCGCGGGAACGCTCGTCACCGGAGCGCAAACCGTCGCCGACCTGGTGCGCGGTCGCGTGATCGACGATTCGTCCCTTGCTGTTTCTGGCGCGACCGTCAACATCACCCGCGGCCCTGATCGCCTGCTGCAAACGGTCAAGACCGATTCTGCGGGTTACTTCAGCAGTCGGTTCGAAAACGGCACGGGCGACTATCTCGTTCACGTCGACGCGATTGGACTGAAGGCCGCGCGGCGGCGCATTCAGCGAATTGCCAGCGAACGCGAACTCGTTGCCGATTTCACACTGGGTCGCGACCTGACCACCCTCGCAACCGTAAAAGTGAAGGCAAACAAACCGGTGCGCGCCGGGGCCAGAGTAAGCCAATACAACCCCGAAACTGGTGCCTCGGAGTCGTGGAGCGGAGGCGTGCGTGGACAGGTCACGCCAACTTCGGCGGGCGACCTCAGCGCCATCGCCGGCACGATACCCGGCGTCACGATAACCAGCAGCGGCCCATCGATGCTCGGCTCACCGAGCTCGTCCAACCTCACCACGCTCAACGGCATGGCCCTCGCGACCGGCGCACTCCCCCGAGCCGCACGCACCGATACGCGTGTGACCGGTGCCACGTTTGACCCAACGCGCGGCGGTTTCGCTGGCGCCAACATCGATGTGCGACTCGCGAGCGGTGATCGCAACTATCAACAGCGCAACGCCTTCTTCACGCTCGATGCGCCACAACTACAGTCGACCGACGCCGTTGGGCGTTCGCTCGGCCTCATCAACAATGGGTTTCGTGGGAGCATTGGCGCTGACGGTGAACTCATTCGTGAAACGCTCACGTATAACGTGGCCGTTGATGTATCGCGCAACGCGAGTAACCCCGCATCACTCCTCGGCGCCGATGCCAATGCGTGGCGCCGCGCCGGTGTATCGCCCGATTCTGTCGCTCGGCTCCTGCAAGTTGCAAGCGTCGCAGGCATTCCACTCGCCGGCATTGGTATTCCCAGTGCGCGTGTCACAAATGCTTTTTCGTATCTTGGTCGCTTTGACGACGTGCGCGATTCGCTCCGTACGCTTACCCTCACGACCTACGCAAGCAGCAATACATCTGGAGCGTTAGGCGTCGGACCGCTCGTGGCGCCAGGTGCTGGTGGAAAGAACAGTGATCGGTCATTTGGCGGACAGTTTGTTTACAGCGCGTTTGTAGGAGCCGGTCATTTTGTACTCTGGCAAAATAGAATTGCGGCTAGTCGCGTGCGAGCGGAGTCATCACCGTATCAGGCACTACCTGGTGTCGCCATACTCGTTCGATCAAGCAGTGATGCCGCTGTCAACGATGTTGCGTCACTTACGGTGGGTGGCAACCCGTGGCTCGCGACGAACGATACGAAGTGGACGCTTGAAGGCGCGAACGAAACTTCGTGGAATGCGCGTGGCTCGACGCATCGTTTCAAATCACAAGTATGGGCTCGTGTCGACGGACTACAGCAGGATGGCACCCCCAATAGTCTCGGCCAATATGCATTTAACTCGCTCGCGGATTTTCAGGCAAATCGTCCATCGTCGTATGCACGAACACTGACGCAGCCAGCGCGATCAGCGACAACGTACAACGGTGCGTTGGCACTCGCACATCAGTGGAACAAGTCGCGATGGTTCAGCATGTTGTACGGCGCACGCGTTGAAGCAAACGCATTCGGCAACGCGCCTCCCGCCAATCCGATCCTCGACGCGTCACTCGGTGTGCGTAGCGGCCAATCGCCGTCGCGCGTACATGTGTCGCCACGCGTGGGATTTTCGTACACGTACAGTCGGTCAAAAGACAACGGCAATGGGACGCAAAGCAATTCGACTGGTAGTTTCAACCGATCCATCATGGGCTTTGTGCGTGGCGGAATTGGTGAGTTTCGTGACCTGTACAAACCATCAATGTTCGCGGATGCTATTGCAGGCGCCGGTCTTGTTGGCCAAACACTCACACTCTCGTGCGTTGGTGCCGCAGTGCCGCTGCCCAATTGGGCGAACCTCGCATCAAGTACCGCGGCGTTGCCGACCGCCTGTACGGACGGCGCCAGTGCGTTGGCCGAGCGGGCGCCATCGGTCACATTGATTGATCCATCGTTTGATGTGCCGCGTAGTTGGCGGACCTCGCTCTCCTGGGCGAGCAACATCGGTCGATGGGCCGCAAAACTCGACGGACTCGGCACGTACGATTTGTCGCAACCCAGTACGCTTGACGCAAATTTTGCAGGAACAACGCGGTTTAATCTGGCGAATGAAGGCAATCGTCCGGTATTTGTTTCCACGAACGCGATTGACGCAACGACCGGTGCCGTCTCTGCGCGTGAGTCACGTCGGTCCAACGATTTCGGCCGCGTTGCGATGCGCTCCAGCGACTTGCGAGCGTATGGTGGACAAATCACCGCGACCGTGCAACCCGACGTGTTCAAAATGAGGCGCAAATGGCAATGGTTTTCGGCACTGTCGTACACGTTGCAGCGCGTGCAGCAACAGTTTCGTGGTGCTGACGGTGCGAATTTTGGCGATCCACGCACGAAAGAATGGGCGATTGGTAATAACGAAGCGCGGCACGCGTTCCTGCTGCAAAGTGGCATCTCACTGCCGATCGTGGGCACGTTCACCTTCTTCGCACGCGTACAATCTGGCTTACCGTTTACGCCGCGTGTGCAAGGTGACATCGATGGTGACGGGTTGGCGAATGATCGTGCGTTTGTACCGGCATTGAACGGCGCCACGGAGCCCGCGTTGGCCGCGCAACTACGCGCACTACTCTCCGCCGCTCCCGCAAATGTGCGCGAATGTCTTGATCGACAGTTGGGGGCGGTGTCCAAACGCAACAGCTGTCGTGGTGCGTGGACGCAGGTACTCAACGTGCAGTGGCAGCCGCGCATTCCGCTGAAAGTGCAGGGACGAGACATCGTGGCAAATGTTGCGTTGCAAAATCCGTTGGCGGGTATTGATCAGTTGTTGCATGGCGAGAACAATCTGCGAGGTTGGGGTACGCGCGCATTTCCCGACCCCATTTTGCTCGT
>JAYTTR010000386.1:0-5281 GCA_043744935.1 Gemmatimonadaceae bacterium | reverse complement strand
CTGAGGCGGCTTGGCCTGTTGCGACGTCTACGGTACCCAAGGGGCGCATGAGCGTGGAGATGGGTTTCATGGCGACACGTATCACGAGCGGCTCGCCGGTGGTCATGCCGCCTTCCGTACCCCCCGCGCGATTGGTTTTGCGCTGCACGTGGCCCGTGCGCGAGCGACCGGGTGCGGCGTCGATTTCATCGTGCACGTCGGCACCGGTGCGTCGCGCCGTCTCAAAACCGAGTCCAATCTCGACGCCTTTCACCGCGGGGATAGAGAGCATGGCTTGCCCCAGCTTCCCATCGATTCGTGTTTCCCACGAAACATGCGAGCCGAGTCCGACGGGCAATCCGTTCACAACCACTTCGCAAATGCCGCCAAGCGTATTGCCTTCCTGCTTCGCCGCATCAATGCGTTCAATCATGCGCAACTCCGCCATCGGGTCGAGTGTGCGCAGCGATGACGCATCAGCTGCGGCATTGAGGTTGACGGGCATATCTGTCGGCCGCTCGGCGTCAATGCCGCCGAGATGCACGAGGTGTGATCCGATTTGTACGCCAACTTGCGCGAGGAGCACTTTACAGATGGCGCCGGCGGCAACGCGCGCGGTGGTTTCACGTGCCGATGCGCGTTCCAGAATGTCGCGTGCGTCGGCCCGATCGTATTTCAGGATGCCCGTGAGGTCGGCGTGGCCTGGACGCACGCGTGTCACACTGCGTTTGCGTGGGCCATTCGCATCTTCAGCGCGAGGAGCCGGGTCCATGATTTCGCTCCAGTTCTTCCAATCGCTATTGCGAATAAGCATCGCGATTGGCGAGCCGAGTGATTCGCCAGCGCGCACTCCAGAGAGAAACTCGATGCGATCGGTTTCAATCTGCATGCGACGCCCGCGTCCGTAGCCCTGTTGACGTCGCGCGAGTTCTGTATCGACATCGGCGGCGAGCAGTGGCACGCCCGCTGGTAACCCTTCGAGAATAGAAACGAGGGCGGGGCCGTGCGATTCACCGGCGGTCGTAAAACGGAGCATGCGGATCCGATAGGGTACAAGTGTCGCGTCGAACAGCGCGAGAACATGAACCGGAACGTAAAGAGGCGTGATCCGAAACGCACGCGCGCCGTGCCTTCAATGAAGAAGACACGGCGCGTTGTGCGAGCGTTTTGCTTACTGACAGGTGGTCGTGAACGTGTCCGGCAGTGCAACCAGCGTAACTCCACGAACCGTCGCGCCGACGAGCACGAGCTGGCCGTTGGGGCGCAGTGACGCCCGTACCGGACCGATGATAGGATCACGGATTGGTACGGACGCGATTTTCTTGTAGCAATACGTGTCGAAAATGTCGATGACTGCTTCGCTCGAGGCGACGAACGCCAGGCGCGTTCGGAGCTGCGCGGAATTCATTCCGACATTGCCCGGATGAAAATCCAGACCGCCGCCGCTGGAACGTGATTGCAAAATGCCTTGTAGCCGTAGCGTGCGGTCAAAGATATATGTAGAGTCGCCCTTCACGGCCGAGAGTTCGCCGTCGAAGTTGATGCCAACGCCTTGTACACGGGCGAATGTGTTGGCGATGAAATCACTCACGTCGGTTGGGCGCGAGAGACCCATATCGATGACCGGGAGCGGCGGCGTGAGATCGAACCCCACGGTCGCATCAAACGTCATGGCACGACTGCCGAGGACTGGTCCACCTTCTCCAACCACAGCGCGTCGGAAGTCTCCGGAGTTGCGCACGTAGGTGGTGTCACGGAAAGCCAACGCATCCAGTCGCACGACTACCGAGTACGAGAACTGCGTACCGTCGGCACGTGTGATTGTTTGTCGTGCTGGAAGCAAGAGCGAGTCGTTACCGAAGCCTGCGGCCGCGTACCGCGCAATTTCGAGTGTGTCGGAACGACCGCTGGTTTGACCCATGGCCTGTTCGAAGAAGAAGTGCGATGAGCGCTTTGTGAGATTTTCCCACCGCATCGTTCCTTGTTTTGGAAATGGTACCGATTGGCCAGGCGTTGGCGTCGTGGAGTATACCAAGACGACGTCCTGACACGGTGACGCGGCGGTGTTACCGCCAGTGCAAGTGGATGCAACAAACTGTGGACGATCGCTGAAGTCGTACGCCGTGCGCTGCGTGATGGGTTGATCCGTGGTTGCTGACTTTACGGTGGTGATACTGTACGCCACGATGTTCGGCAGTGCGTAACGAAAGACTTCTTTCCCAGTGGTGCCGGTTTTGAGGTCGACATAACTGATGTTCGTTCCGCCTGAATTCGCGACGAGCAGCGTATCGCCCATGGTACCACCGCGCGTTCGCGGCCACGGTGCGATACCCCACGGACGGGATCCGACATTGATCGCCGCCTTGAACGCTGAGTCGGCAAGATTGTAGACCTCGACCTGATTCCGTTCGATGTTCGTGAGATAGAGCCGGTCTGTTCGCGGGAAATAGAGGGCATCGGCCACCGTGCCGCCGTTTGGCAGCGGATTGGTGAAGCCGGCGACAACCGTTGCGGTGTCGAGGCGCAGCGCACCGGAGACTGCGCGTGCAACGTCACGACGCCCGTTTGCGTTGCGCGCAAAGCCTGCCACCGTCACTTGCGTTGGAAAGACTGAGATCGGCAAGTGTGTTTTGAAGGTGCGCACCAACGTAGAGAAGCCGCCGGTGGATGACACAGAGTCTGCAGTGATTAACTGCCCACCGAGAGCGCGGACTTCGTAGCCAAGCGTTGAGATGCCGACGGGGTCGGTGGCTTCGACGAAGATGGTGTCGCTGATTTCGAGGCGCGCGAAGGCGCCAGTTTTCACAATTGGTACCGTGTTCGCGTTGCTTGGGCTTTGCACGGCATAACTGACGACGGTACCGACGACACGCTGATTGAGCGAGTCGAGGATAAACGGCGTGACGTTAATTGTGGCGCCCTTCACCGTGTCCGGAATGACCAACGTGTCGAGCATTGCGACAGAATCTCGCAACGGGGCGCCGTACAGGACGGAGTCGCTGTACACGTATGCGCCGGAAATCTTGTAGCCAAGCGTGCGGACTTTGTAGCGCGCTTTCGCGGACAGGGACAGCACGAGAGCTTTCCCTGTGACAACGGGAGAGCCAGCGGCGGGGCTCGTGAGCACGGCGCGCGGCGGCTCAAGGTTGCCGACGGTCATGACGAGTCGCGCCGTGTCCGATACGTAGCCCGCACCATCGAGCACGACCGCGCGGACGTTGACCGTAGCACCAATGGGTGCACTCGTCGGCACGCGAAACGTGAGCGCGAGTTGGACTGATTGCAGTGCCGTGGTGAAGGTCGTATCGTACTGCGCCGTCACGCCACCGGCGAGAAATATGCGAATACTTTTGAGACCCACGTTGTCAGTAGCGCTGACGGACATCGAGAGCAGCGAATCAGCGCCAGCATTGCCTTTGGTGATGGTGATGCGCGGGCTGATGGTGTCGCGGAACGGCGGATCGATGACTTCGTCGCCTTTGCATGCGCCCATGGCGGTAAGGCCAATGGTGGCGACGGTCAGGAGGGCGCGTTGTGCGTTCATGAATTATCTCCTTGTCGCTTTAGCGGCCCGGAGGCGGCGGTGGGCCGTCTTCGAGAATATGCGGCGTAACCAGGATCAGCAGGTCGCGCTTCGTTTCGTTCTTGGAATTTTGCGAGAACAGGCGACCGACGAACGGGAGATTCATCAACACCGGAATGCCGCTGCGAAAGCGCGTGGTCTCGGTGACCGTGAGGCCGCCAATCACCGCTGCTTCACCGTCTGCCACCAATACCATCGACTCGGCGCGCTGGCGATTGAAGATCACGCCAACATCTGTTGCTGAGATTTCGGCGCTGGAATTTTCGGCCTTGATGTTGAGCAGCACCATGCGATTGTTGGTGATTTGCGGTGTGACCGAGAGCTTGATACCAGCCTCCTCTTTCGAGACCGTGGCGCGGGGGAAGAAGGCGGCCGCATTGGGCGAACCACCAGCACCGCCACCGCCACCGCCGCCACCACTTCCACCACTACTCGCATCGATGACGCGGATAGGAATCTCTTGCCCGACAAAAATCTCAGCCGAACGATTATTGAGAATGGTGATACTCGGTTCCGATTGTACGTCCGCGAGCGATGAGGTTTGCAGTGCGTTCAGAAACGCAGTCAATTGGTAGCGTCCGAGTGCCGTGCTGTAGATCAGGTTCAACGCATTTGGCTTGATGGCGTTGTTTGCGTTCGCGATGCCGGCGATGGCGTTCCCGCCGAGCGCGATACGTGCCGGACCTTGGAATGGCGTGCCACCACCGATGGCGTCTGGTACACCGTCGCCGTTGGTATCGATCGGCTTGAGCGTGTTTGGATCGGTGCGTGGTACGAGCTGCTGGAAGAACTGTTTGTTACCGGTGCCGAGATCGTACGCCAGGCCGATTTCCTGGATGCCGGTGCGATTCACAAAGATGATCTTCGCTTTGATCGCGACTTGCTGCGTGCGGATATCGAGTTCAGCGATACGCGCTATAATTTCAGGCAAGCGAGACGGGACTTCTGTAATGATCAACTTATTTGTGGTGCTGTCGGCGGTGACGGAGCCGCGAATGGTGCACCCCTGCCCGCTGGACGAACTACTGCTGTTGCTCTGCCCGCCCTGACTCCCCTGATTCATCGGCACGCCGGTTTGCATGGTCGAGAGACCGGTGCAATCACGCGCGAGCAGCGCCTGAATTGTGGTGCGCAGGGCGTGCGCTTTCGCGTAGTTCACGTCGATGATCTGTGTGATCATCGGCTCGAGCGACTGGTTTGACGCGAGATTTTTGTACGTGTCTACAGTGATGATACCGCTCGCATCTTCAATTGCCGCGAGACCTTGCCCTTGGAGAATTGCCTGGAGTGCGACGTCCCACGGCTTGTCCCGCACGTCAGCAGTGACGGTGCCCTGCACATCTTTGCCGACGACAATGGAACGGCCGGAGAACGTGGCGAAGACGGCGATGACGTCACGTATATCCGTACCATCGTAGTTCACGGTGATGCGCGGCTTCTGTTGACGACGCGTGGCAGGCTGTTGCGCTGATGCGACCGGCACATTGCTGCGCGCATCATACCGCTCGGCCTCGACGCGCATTTTTTGCGTGCCTGGATTACTCATCGGCGACTGGTCTGCACGCGCGGCTGTTTGCGCGATGGCGTGCGCTGCAGCTTCCGTTGCGGACGCCGACAAGGGCTTGGGCTCGAGCTTCGGTTCGGCTTTTGGTGCTATGCGTGGTGCACTGCGCTGTTGTGCCGTGGAGTCGTCGCCGTGCAGTGCAGCTGCTACGGGCG
>JAYTTR010000385.1:0-5303 GCA_043744935.1 Gemmatimonadaceae bacterium | reverse complement strand
GGGGATTAGGGGTTCGGGGAAAAGGGACAGGTCATGGAGCGGTGCTGGCTGTAGCTTGGCCAGATGACGCTCCCCAGAACTTTCAGCATCGTGGTTGCGGCCTCATTGATCGGCGTGACGGCTCACACCGCCGCCGCGCAGTCGGCACGCACCGACACGAGCTGGCATACGCTCCAATCGGCGTTTCGTCGCTATGTCACTGCGGATAGCATCGTCGGCGCATCCATCGCCTCTATGCGCAACGGCGCCATCATCGCGCGCGACAACGTCGGCATGGGCGATCGGGCGCTCCGTGAGCCGGTCACCGATGCGACGATCTTCCACTGGGGATCGATCACGAAAACGCTCACTGCCATCGCGATTATGCAACTCCGCGATCGCGGCAAGCTGAGTCTCGACGATCATATCACCACCTACTTGCCTGAACTACGACAAATCCACGACGCCTTCGGCTCAATGGACGACATCACGCTGCGAATGTTGCTTTCACACAGCGCGGGTACACGCAACGGCACGTGGCCATACGGCGACGACAACAGTCAATGGCAACCCTTCGAACCAACGAAATGGGAACAGCTCGTTGCCATGATGCCGTATCAACAACTGCTCTTCAAACCCGGTACGCAATTCGGATATAGCAATCCAGCATTCGTCTATCTCGCACGGGTGATTGAACAAATAACCGGCGATCCGTGGATTCATTACATCCAGAAAAATATCTGGACACCACTTGGCCTCACGCATAGTTACGTCAACACCACCCCATATCATCTCGCGGGTGATCGCTCGAACAACTATTACGTCCAACGAGACTCGACGACGCGTGCCCTCTCGATCACCGCCAACGGGCGCGACTTCAATCCGGGTATCACAATTCCAAATGGCGGCTGGAATGCGCCGCTCACTGACCTCATGACGTACGCGGCATTTCTTACCAACGCCGCACACGATGATCCGAAGTTGCAACACATGTACGACCTCATACTCTCGCGAACTTCATTGAACGAAATGTGGAGCCAAGTCGTTCCGCTCGATGCCCTGCACCCCGCAAACGGTTCCATGGGGCTCTCGTTCTTCCTCTACACCGTCGGCTCAGAGCGCATCATCGGACACACAGGTTCGCAAGCGGGCTTTCGTTCGTTCCTTTATTTTAATCCCCGCACCGCACGCGCCGTTGTTGCGGTATACAACACGTCAAGTTTTGCCAGCCTCCCGGGCGCGGCGATGGCCGAGCGCGCGCTGAACGACGCGGTGAAGCAGTACCTCGCAAAGTCACCCTGATCGTGCACCGCTTCGCTACCTGACACAAATACGTTCGCTCACCTCGCGTTTCCGCAGCGTGATTCGCCCATTCCGCTGACGTCGTTCCGCCTCCGTCCCTCCTCTCTCCATGTCTCGTCCAATGCGCTCGCTCCTCATCGCCGTGCTGTGTTTCACACCATCCGTGACGACACTGACGGCGCAAACCCGCTTGCTTCGTAGCCCCACCGTGAGCGCGACACACATCGCCTTCACCTACGCGAACAACATCTGGATCACCGAGCGCGCAGGCGGCAATGCGCGACGCATCACGAGCGGCGGCAACGAGAGCAATCCGAAATTGTCACCGGATGGCAAATGGATTGCCTTCACGGGCGACTACGCCGGGAATTCGGATGTGTATGTTGTCGCGGCAATGGGTGGTGAACCGAAGCGCTTGACGTGGCATCCCTCAGCGGATCTCGTGCAAGGCTGGACGCCTGACGGAAAGTCCATTGTCTTCTCCACCACGCGCGCGACCGCAGCGCCCAGCGCATCACCACGCTTCTGGATGATTGCTGCCGCCGGTGGCATTGAAGAACCGATGCCCATGCCGCGCGCATATCAGGGCAAGCTGTCGGCCGATGGCAAACGGCTCGCATATCGCATGAATAATTCGTGGGATGAAGAACGTCGCAACTATCGCGGCGGACAGAATCGACCAATCTGGATTCTCGATCTCGCGTCACACGACGTCACATCGCCACCATGGACGGACTCGAAAGACATGGATCCCGTGTGGACGGGTGACGTGGTGTCATTTATCTCGGATCGCGATGGCGTGGCGAACATCTGGTCGTATGACACAAAAAGCAAAGCCCTGACGCAGATCACGAAATTCCGCGACTTTGATGTAAAGACACTCGATGCCGCCGCTGGTGTTTTGGTGTTTGAACAAGCGGGCGTGGTGCACGAACTCGACACAAAGACATCAAAAGAGCACACGGTCGACATTACAGCAGCCGGTGATTTTCCATGGATGATGCCGCAGTGGAAAGACGTCACGTCACGCGTGACATCTCTCGCGCTGTCGCCGACCGGCAAGCGCGCGGCCGTCGAAGCGCGCGGTGAGATTTTCACCGTACCCGCCGAGAAAGGCGACGTGCGAAACATCACAGCAACAAGCGGTGCAGCCGAGATTGCGCCAATGTGGTCGCCTGATGGTAAATCGGTTGCGTACTTCAGCGATAAGTCGGGCGAGTACGCGCTCTACATCGCACCACAGGATGGCCTCGTAGCGCCGCGCGAAATCACATTGCCGGAGCCGAGCCGGCCATATGCGCCCGCATGGAGTCCGGACGGACGTCGCATCGCGTATCAAGACTCGCGCTTCCGCATATGGATTGTGGACGTACCAACGGGCAAGACAACGTTGGCCGATGCCGATCAGCACTTCAATGCCGAACGCTCCATCGTTCCATCATGGAGTCCGGACGGACGGTGGCTTGCATACGCGAAACATTTGCCGTCCTTGATGCGCGTGATCTATGTGTTTGATACGCAAACCGGCGAGAAGAAGCAAATCACGGATGGACTTGCCGATGCGACGACGCCCACATGGGACGCGAGTGGCAAGTATTTATGGTTCTTCGCGTCAACCACCATCGGACTCAACTCGTCGTTGCTCGATATGTCGGCGTACGATCGTCCGGTAACCAAAGGCCTGTATTTGATGGTGCTCGCCAAGAGTGAACCATCTCCATTGCTGCCAGAAAGCGACGACGAAGGCACAGCGATGACTCGACGCGTCGTGAATGACTCAGCCGCAACCTCTGACACTGCGGCAGCGCGTAACGCGCGACGTGTCACCCGTATCGATTTTGATGGCGTGCAACAACGCATCATTGCCGTGCAGGATGTGGCGTTGCGTAACTACACGTCGTTGCAAGCTGGCCCCGCGGGCACGGTATTCTTTCTGGAACCTGTCCCTGCGTCGGGCACCGCTGATCGCGCGGCAGCGGGCGGCGCAAACACGTTACATCGCTACGAACTTCGCTCACGTCGCGCTGCGCCGTTCGTGCAAGGCGTCGCACAGTTCGTGGTTAGCGGCGACGGGCACAAGCTGCTGTATCGCACGGGTGGGGCGCAGGGCGGACTGTTTCTCGTGGATGCGGATAAAACGGTACCGTTGCCCGCTGCGGGCAAACTCACCGCGACGTTACGCGCATTCATCGATCCGAAAGCGGAATTCAAACAGATTTTCGCCGAAGGATGGCGCAACGAGCGCAATAATCTCTATGTGCCCAACATGCATGGCACTGACTGGGTGGCTGATCGTGCGATGTATGAGCCGCTGCTCGCCTCGGTGAATCATCGTGCGGATCTGAATTATTTGCTGGACATGATGGGCGCGGAAATTTCCATCGGGCATTCGTACGTGCGCGGTGGCGACATGGGTATTGATCCGCCGCAATCCACGGCGGGCCTACTTGGCGCCGACATTGCTGTTGATGCCGGTCGATATCGTATCACGCGCATTTTCGAAAGCGAAAGCTGGAATCCCGAATTACGCGCACCGCTCGCAACGCCGGGTGTGAACGTAAGCAATGGCGACTATATCCTGGCCATTAACGGCATCGAGCTCCGTTCTCCGGACAACATCTATCGTCTGCTGGATGGTACGGCGAATCGACAGACGGTGCTCACCGTCAACGCGCGTCCCACGATGGATGGTGCGCGACAGATCACGGTGTTGCCGATTGCCAACGAGCAAGGCTTACGCACGCGTGCATGGGTTGAGGCCAATCGCCGACACGTCGATTCGCTGAGCGGCGGAAAGCTGGCGTATGTGTACGTGCCCAACACCGGCCAGCCGGGTTATACGAGCTTTAATCGCTACTACTTTGCGCAGCAGGATCGCGAAGGTGTGGTGGTGGACGAGCGTTACAACGGCGGCGGATCGGCCGCTGACTACATCGTCGACATGCTCGGCCGCGACTATGATGGGTATTTCAATAATCCTGTTGGTGATCGCATTCCGTTTACGAGTCCGGCGAATGGAATCTGGGGACCGAAGGTGATGATCATCAACGAAATGGCTGGCTCGGGCGGTGACTTGATGCCGTATATGTTCAAGCGTCGGAAGCTTGGTACGCTCGTTGGCATGCGCACGTGGGGCGGCCTTGTTGCAACGACTGATACACCAAACTTCGTTGACGGTGGGTCGATGATCGCACCGCGATTTGGCTTCTTTGCACGCAACGATAAGTGGGCGGTAGAGAACGAAGGCGTCGCGCCGGATATCGAAGTCGAGAATTGGCCGAAGGACATGATGGCCGGTCGTGATGCGCAGTTGGATCGCGCTGTTCAGGAAGGCATGCGACTGCTGAAGGAGAAGCCGTCGGATCGGGCGAAACGTGAACCAGCGCCGCCGACCTGGGGCAAGCGCAGAGACTAGGGAATAGGGGCCAGGGATTAGGGATCAGGGACAGCGCAGCGGCGCAACTCCCTGATCCCTTTCCCCTCTACTCCCTCATGAAATGGCATGAATAACCGCCTACATTTTTCTTCAAATAGTCCTGGTGATATTTTTCCGCTGAGTACCACGTGGTGGCAGCAGTGATTTCCGTGGTAATCGGTTTCTTCCATTTGCCGGACGCTTCGACGCGTGCTTTCACGACAGTCGCCGTGGTTTGTTGCGCTGGCGACAAATAGAAAATTGCGGAACGATACTGCGTACCGATGTCGTTACCTTGGCGATTGAGCGTGGTGGGGTCGTGCAGTTTGAAAAACCACTGCTCGAGCAATGTCTCGAATGTCAGTATTGCAGGGTCGAACGTGATGCGAATTGATTCAGCATGACCTGACTTACTGTCATGCGTATCGTGATACGTGGGATTTTCGAGCCAACCGCCCGTATAACCAACGTCAGTATCGATTACGCCCGGCACGGCGCGCAGAATTTCTTCAACACCCCAAAAGCAGCCACCAGCGAGAATGGCAATTTCAGGTGTAGCGGCGTCAGTCGTTGTCATCTAGTGGTCCAAGGGCAAAATCAGGGCACG
>JAYTTR010000384.1:0-5324 GCA_043744935.1 Gemmatimonadaceae bacterium | reverse complement strand
TGGGCGTTGACACCATTGACTTGTACTATCAGCACCGCGTCGACAAAACAGTGCCCATTGAGGAGACTGTTGGAGCCATGGCCGACTTGGTGCACGCGGGCAAGGTGCGGTATCTCGGCTTATCAGAAGCAGGACCCGCGACGCTTCGTCGCGCGCATGCAACGCACCCCATCAGCGCGTTACAGTCGGAGTGGTCGTTATGGACACGCGATTGGGAGGAAGACGCGTTTCCCGTCGCGCGCGAACTCGGCATTGGCATTGTGTCATATAGTCCCCTCGGTCGCGGCTTTCTGACCGGTCGATTTGCGACCGTGGGCGACATCCCGCAGGGCGACTATCGGCGCAGTTCGCCGCGCTTTCAGGTCGAACATTTTGCGGCGAATCGTTTGCTTGCGGACACGGTGGTTTCGATGGCCAAATCGAAAGGGTGCACGCCGGCACAGCTTGCGCTTGCTTGGGTGTTGTCGCGCGGAGAAGATGTCGTGCCCATTCCCGGCACAACGCATATCGAACGACTCGACGAGAATGTGCACGCCGTGCATATCGGGCTGAGCGCGACAGAGCTTGCCCGGCTGGCCGAGCTCTTGCCGCGCGACGCGGCGAGCGGCGAGCGATATCCGGGTGGTATGCGCAGTTTAGTCGACAAGTAAGCGCTTTCTCCGTGCACGCCGTACTGTTATGCAGATGACTCTGCACAACCTCCTGCGTCGAGTACGGCATTGGCAACGTCGGAGCACGGCGTTGTTGTTGTTAGTGCTGCACGTAGGCGTCGCGCTTGCGCCGCTGGCGGAACGCGACGGTCGGCGAGCGGTGAATCACGCAGAGCAGCGCGGCACACGACATGCGCGCATGCACAATGAAGGCGCGTGCGCCGTGTGCTCGGTGCGTTCGCTGCAGGCCACGGTGAGCGTAACGAAGATCGCGCCGACCGTGCAGGACGCGCCGTTACAAATGATGATTGTTTATGACGACGCCGTGGCGGTGCGCGACGCACCTGCGTCCAACAGTAGTCGAGCTCCACCCAGCCTGGGCTGATTTCAGCGCGACCTCATCGAGGAGGTCTGCGTTCTGTCGTGTGCGCGCCTGCGTGCCGCTGACATCAGACACAACTGAGGTTGGATATGCGAACATCTCTTCCGATGCTCGCGCTGACGCTGGGACTGCTGTCCCACGGCCGCGCATCGTTTGCGCAACAACGTCCGGCAGCGGCTTCTGCTGGCGACACGCTCTTCCTCACTCGTGCGGAGGCCATCGCCTTCGCGGTCCGCGCGAATCCGCAGATTGACATTGCGCGAGAGCAGACGCTGCAAGTACGTGCGCAGCGCGTGCAGGGCATCGCTATTGCTGATCCTGTCTTGACAGCGTCGCTCGATTCGCTCACCGGCTTTCATCGCTGGGGTGCAGCGCCGCAACGACCGATCAACCTGAGCGGCGGCGTTCCGTTTCCCGACAAGCTGCGACTCCGCAACCGCGTGGGCATCGCCAACATCCAGGCGTCAGAATCTGCATTGGTGCTGTTGCAACAGCAGGTGGCGGCGCAGGCAGGCCGCTTATACGACTCCGTACTCGTTGTACGGCTGCATCAACGCGATCTGCTGCAATCGCGTGAATTTGCGACGGAATTTTTGAAGCGTACCGAAGCGCGCTTCAATGCAGGTAGCGTACCGCGGCTTGACGTCATCAAGGCACAAGTCGATGTCGCGCAGGCGGCGAACGATCTGATTGCAAGCGCTCGCGATATTGCAAACGCGGATGCGGCGCTGAATCGCACGCTCGGTCGCATGTTGGGCGCGGCGCTCGTTGCGCGTGATTCGCTCGATGTGCCGGCGCCACTGCCAACGCTTGACGCCATTGCCGACGTGGCGATTCGTGTACGTCCCGAACTACGCGCCATTGAGGCACAGCAGCGGGGCGCGAAGGCGACAGCGTCGCTCGTGCGCGAGAATGCACTGCTTCCTGACGTCACCGTCAGCGCTGGACGAGACCTCGCGCTGCCGTCCGGCATCGTGTACGCGTTGGGGCTCTCGATGCCGATCCCCGTCTTTTTGTGGCAGCACACGCATGGGGATTTTGCGGAAACGCATCATCGGGAACTTGAGTTAGCGGCGACATATCGCGACGCGCAAGCGGCGGTCGCGCAAGATGTGCGCGCGTCATATACAACGGCGGACGCCGCATTACGACAAGTCGTGTTTCTGCGCGACGTACTCCTCCCGGCGGCGCGTGAAGCGTATCGCGTGTCGTCGGTGAGCTATGGTCTCGGTGGGCTTTCGGCACTCGACGTGTTGGATGCGCGTCGCACGCTGCTCAGTGCACAAAGCCAATACGCCACCGCGCTCGCGGCCGCCAATTCTTCGCGCTCGGATCTCGAGCGCGCTGCTGGCGCGTCGCTCTCCTCTCTTCTGCCTGGAGCTTCCCGTGAATAGGTCTGTTGTGGTTCGCGTCGGGCTCCGCAACGCGGCGCTGCTACTGGGCATTGGCGCACTTGCGGCGTGTACCGACACATCGGCTCCGCCACCCGATCATCCCCGGTCGGCGACGAGTGCGCCGACTGCCGCTGGTGGATCGCTCAGCGGTTTTCGGGTCACCGACGAACAGCGCGCCCGATTGCAAATCGTCACCATAGCGCTGATATCATATCGTCCGACGGTCGAAGCAACCGGTACCGTAGCGTTCAATGGAGATCGCAGCACGCAGGTCATATCACCAATATCTGGCCCTGTCGTACGACTCGTGACGTCGCTTGGTGCACAGGTGAGTGCGGGACAAACACTCGCAACCGTGTCATCACCCGACTTTGCCGTTGCGGTGGCGAACTATCGCAAAGCCGAGGAGGCCGCACGGAATACCAAACGCATTTTTGATCGTGATGCGCAGCTGTTCGCGAATGACGCGCTGGCGCGCAGTGATCTTGATCAAGCGCGTACCGATGCGGCGTCAGCTACAGCTGATCGAGATGCGACTGCGCAGCAACTCCGGGCAATCGGTATCGACGAAAGCACCATCGCGGCCATACATGACGGCAAACTCGTGGCGCAATTAGAGGGTGCGATCCGCGCGCCCATTCCCGGTACAGTGGTGGAGAAGCTGATCACGCCAGGACAACTATTACAGGCGGGGACAACATTGGCGTACAGCATCGCGGATTTGTCAACGATGTGGGTAATGGCCAGCGTGTACGGCAGCGATGTTGGCACGGTGCGCGCAGGTGAACTTGTGGACATCATCACCGACGTGACGCCGGCGCCACTTGCGGGACGCGTTGTTTTCGTGGCGCCGATTGTCGATCCCGGTACGCGCGCGACCACGGTACGCATCTTGGTGCCGAACACACAGCAGTTTTTAAAGCGCGACATGTTTGTGCGGGTTCGTTTTCATGCCACGCGCGAACGTTTGGGGCTCATCGTACCGACAACGTCGGTGTTGCGAGACGACGACAATTTGCCATTTGTCTTCATCGCGAACACCGACCGAACGTTTTCCCGGCGACGCGTTACGCTGGGCGCGGCGGTGGACGCAGGGTATGAAATTGTCGACGGCGTCAAGGTCGGCGAAAATATCCTGGCGAATGGCGCACTCTTCGTGCAATTCGCGGAGCATCAATGAGCGAGCCGGCATCAGCACCAGAGCGCAACGCGGACGCAACTCCGCACGTCGGACCGCCATCGGTGGCCAACCGCGTGGTACGTGCGGCGTTGAATCAGCCATTTCTGGTTGCGATTTTTGCGCTGACGCTGCTCGGTGTCGGCGTCTGGTCGTTCTTACGCTTGCCGGTGGATGCGTATCCGGATCTCTCACCACCGCTCGTTGCGATCACCACGTCGTGGCCCGGGCACGCGGCGGAGGAGGTGGAACGGTTAGTCACACTGCCGATCGAGCGCGAGATGAACGGCATCGAACGTGTGAAGGTGGTGCGATCAGTTTCCCTCTACGGACTGTCGCATGTCGTGCTCACATTTCAAGACGGCACAGAGCCATATTTTGCGCGACAGCGCGCGTTCGAGCACTTGCCTGGTGTGACGCTGCCCACGAACGTTACCGCCGCAATTGAGCCGCTATTTTCTCCGTCTGGCCTTGTGTATCGATATGTCCTCGAGAGTCCTGACCGATCCGCGATGGAGCTCAAGATCATCAACGAGTGGGTACTCTCGAAGGCGTATAAGGCGGTTCCTGGCGTCGCGGATTTAGGTGGGCTAGGCGGCGAAACAATGGAGTATCAGGTGCTGCTGGATCCAGGCAAATTGTCTGGTGCGGGATTCTCCGTGTCGGATGTGACGTCGGCGCTTAGCGCCAACAACAACAACGCCGGTGGCGGATTTTACAGCGAAGGCGGACAGTTTTATTACGTGCGCGGCTTGGCGCGAGTGAGTACGCTGGCGGATATTGGCAACGTCGTCATCGCCACGAAGAACGGTACGCCGATTTTGGTGAAGGATGTTGGACGCGTGGAGATTGGACAGGCGCCGCGATTAGGGCAGTTCGGATTCAATGACCGGAATGATGCGGTGGAAGGCATCGTTCTCCTTCGCACCGGCGAACAAGCGCAGGTCGTGTTGGAGAAAGTCGAGGCAACCACGCGTGATTTAAACGAGCACGTGTTACCGAAAGACGTAAAAATTCACACGTTTTACGATCGTCGCGATCTCATCGCGTTGACCACCCGTACCGTTGAAGACAATTTGGCACGCGGCATCGTGCTGGTCATCGTGGTCCTGGTATTCTTTCTGCTTGATCTTCGTTCGGGCCTCATTGTCGCGCTCACGATTCCGCTGGCGTTGTGCTTCGCGTTCATTTGTCTTGATCTGCGCCATATCCCCGCCAATTTGTTGTCGATCGGCGCCATTGATTTTGGAATCCTGGTCGATGGCGCGGTGGTCATGGTTGAAAATATTCATCGACAGCTGGCACAGCGACACGGTACCGCGTACTCGTTGCGCGAAGTCATAACGGCAGCGGCAGCCGAAGTTGATCGACCTATTGTTTATGCAACCGCAGTGATGGTTGCGGGGTTTCTCCCCATCTATGTGCTCAACGGTCCATCGGGCAAGCTGTTCGCACCGATGGCGGACACGACGATCTTTGCGCTCATTGGTGCGCTCCTGCTCTCGTTAACCGTGGTGCCAGTGCTCTGCATGTGGTTCATGCGTGGCGGTGTGCGTGAGCGTCGCAACGTGGCGTTTGAATGGATCAGAAATCGGTATGAGGCGCTGCTCGACTGGAGCCTCGTGCATCGAGCAATGGTGGTTGGTGCAAGCGCCGTGCTCTTTGCCGTTTCGCTTGGGTTGGCCTTTCGTGTTGGTGGTGAGTTCATGCCGAAGCTCGAC
>JAYTTR010000383.1:0-5373 GCA_043744935.1 Gemmatimonadaceae bacterium | reverse complement strand
TGCTGCGTTGTCTCCACCAATCACTCATGCCGAAGCTTCCCTCACCGCCCTCGCTTCCGCAAGCGTCACGCCGTTGTTGCGCACTTGTTGCACATGCGCGGAGATCGTTGCATGTCGCCGCTTGCCCCGTCCCACGTGCAGGGCGTAAAGTGTCGCAGTTACTTCTACCGAGTTCTACAGAAATTTTACCGGACGTGAGTCATGCTCCTCCCCATTTTGCTGATCCTGCAACTGCAAGCGCCGCAGCGACTCGTCACCGATCCTGGTGTCATTGCGACCAATGCACGTGTCACGCCCGCCGGCGTGCAAAGTGTGTTTACCGGACGTGTCGCAGGCGTGCGGTTTGGTGCGACAGCCGATGAACTCTGGGTGGTCGTGCCCGGTAGTGCGTGGCACTTGGCATGGCGCGACAGCCGCGTGCTCGGTCACGCTGAATTCAATGGCCGACCCGGTGTGCACGGCATCACGATTGATCCCGTCACGCACCGTGCGGTAGTCGCGTCGGTCGGCAAGTTGCCAGCGGACGTTGCGAAAAGTCGAACGCCGGGCGGAGCTCCCTTAGCGCGCGCGAAGTCTGTAACGCAATTGGTGTCCTACGCGAGCACGATCGGCGACACGACGCTCAGCATCGCGACGTCGTCAGGACCACTCGGCGATTTCATGGCTGGTGCTCCGGCATACGCACGCAACACCACGGCCGGACAAGCGCGACTCGCGGTTCTACCACTACCTGCAGACGATAAACTGGCAATTCTCAATGCAGATAACGGCACCCTTGTTCGATCGGTCGCGCTCGGCGTACTACCAATCGCATCGGTTATTGCCAACGATGGTACAATCGCGTGGGTCAGCGTCTTTGGCGGCTCAAAACCGAAACTCGGAGAACGGCAAGCCACGCAATGCTGTGATCCTGCGGCCGAACCAGTGCGCGTCAATGCACGTGGCATGGCCGCACACGGAACAGTGGTGCGTGTTGATTTGCATGCTGGTGTTGTCACGCATAGCGTGACAGTGGGGCTTCATCCAACCGGCCTGGCATGGGATCAGGTGCACGAACGTCTCTACGTGGCCAACGGCAACTCAGACACGGTGAGTGTCATCGACACGCGTCGCAACGTCCTGCTCGGCGCAATTGCCATCGCGCCATTTCGCGAACGTAAAATTGGTCTTGCGCCAACGGCCGTTGCACTCTCACCCGATGCATCGACGCTGTTTGTCTCACTCGGCGGTATCAATGCGGTCGCGATGTATGCGCTGAACAATACTGCTTCGCCGTCGTTGGCCCTGCTGAAGGGACTTATCCCCACGGGATGGTATCCAGGTAGTCTCGACGTTAGTGCAGACGGAAAAACGCTTGCCGTGGGGACACTCTTTGGTGTTGGTGCAGGCACGGGAAAAACTTTGGGGAAGACGGGACGCTACGTGTTCGCCGAACGTGGTTCCGTGAATGTGATTGCGATGCCCACGGATGCGGAACTGTCGGCCTACACGACCAGCGTCGCGCAAAACAATCGCCTCCATCTCGCAACGGGTGAGAACGCGCCATCGCTCGCACCGAGGTTGAACATCGCGGCCCGCGCCGTGCCGGAGCGGCCGGGCGAAGCAAGCCTCATCGAGCACGTCGTCTACATCATCAAGGAAAATCGCACATACGATCAAGTGCTCGGCGACATCGGCAAAGGGGCGAGTGATTCGACCCTCACGATGTATGGTCGCGACGTCACGCCCAACGCACACGCGTTAAGTGAACAGTTTGTCTTGCTTGACCATTTCTTTGCGTCTGGCGGAAATTCCGCTGACGGTCACAATTGGCTCACACAGGCCAATGAAACCGCATATCCGATGTGGCCGTTGTATTTCGGTCGCAGCTACCCCAGCGAGGGCAAGGATCCGCTCACGTATTCCGCAGGCGGTTTTCTGTGGGAAGCGGCGACGGCCAAGGGCAAACGCGTCGTGAGCTTCGGAGAGTATGCGCCAGCGCCAAGCGATTCAGTGCCCGGCGTTCGCGCGCGTTTGATGGCGCAATATCGTGATGCGCAGCCGCACAATTCGGCGTTCTTTCGCGCGCAGCTGAAGAAGATGTACAACACACACAGCGAGATTCCGAGTCTCGATAAAATTCTTGTGCGCGAGTATCCCGGCTGGACGCAAGAAGTGCCCGATGTCATCAAAGCGGACATTGTCATTGAGCACCTCAAAGAGTGGGAAACCGCGAAGCAGATGCCGCATCTCACCTTGCTCGTCTTGCCGAACGACCACACACAGGGCACATCCGCGGGATGGTGCGCGCCGAAAGCGTGCGTCGCTGATAACGATCTCGCGCTCGGCAACATTGTCGAGGCCCTGAGTCACTCGACGTTCTGGAAGCACATGGCCATCGTCGTGGTCGAAGACGATGCACAAAATGGCGTGGATCACATTGACGGACATCGCACAGTCGCACTGGTTGCCAGCCCGTATGCGCGACGTGGCGGTATTGACAGCACGGTCTATAGTCAGCCAAGTATGGTGAAAACCATCGAACTCATGCTCGGATTACCTGCGCTCAGCATGTTTGATTTGGTGGCCACGGACATGCGCGCGAGTTTCATCGGTCCAGCAGAGAAACCAGACGCGCGTCCGTACACGGCGCTCATTCCAAAGCAATCGCTCTACGAAACGAATCTTAAAGTTGGCGCAATCACCGGGCCAAATGCTGCGGGACGGCGCATGGCTGCACAGGCCAGCGCACGCATGAACTTTCGTGAACCGGATGCAGCGCCGAGCGAAAAACTCAACCGCATTTTGTGGGCGGACGCGAAGGGATGGACAGCGAAATATCCCGTCGTCAAGCGGGCACTGTTTTTCCCGTTGGCGGTGGATGTCGCAGACGATGAGCGGGTAGAAAAACCTGAAAAACACGGAAAGAAAATGTCTGCGGCGATCCAAACTGCCGACTCTCTCATTCAATCAGCACTCGGCACACAGTTTCCCGGCGCAGTCTTCGTGGTGGCGCGCAAAGGCGTGGTGCTACACAATCGCGCGTTTGGCTACGCGCAGGTGAATGATGCAATGCTGCATCGATTGCCAACGCCATTGCCGATGCAGACAACGACCATGTTCGATCTTGCATCCGTCACGAAGGTGATGGCTACCACGATGTCGGTGATGATGCTCGTGACTCGTGGACAAATCGATCTCGATGCCCCGGTATCGCGCTATCTCACGGATTTCAGAGGCCCACATCTCGACAGCATCACCGTGCGACACTTGCTACAGCATTCGGCCGGCCTTGTTCAATGGCAACCGTTGTACTATCACGCCTCCAACAAGACGCAGAGCTACGCGGTCATTCGCGATATGCCGCTGGGTTGGGGCGTCGGTGAAGGTCGGCACTACAGCGATCTTGGCTTCATGCTGCTTGGGTATATCGTCGAACACGTGAGCGGCAAGCCGCTCGACATTTTTGCGCGCGACGCGTTGTACACGCCACTTGGTTTGCGCTCAACGACGTTCGTTCCAAAAACACGCGGGTTTAGCTCGTTCGCCGCGACCGAGATTGGCAACGGATACGAAAAGCATATGGTGTATGACTCCACGTTCGGCTATCGCTACCGCGGCGATCCAGCAGCGTGGAAGGGGTGGCGATCCGGTGTGTTGAATGGTGAAACGAACGATGGCAACTCGTGGTATGCGAATGGCGGTGTCGCAGGACACGCCGGATTATTCTCGAGCGCTTCCGAATTGCGCATCTTGCTCGACTTACTGCGTACGAACGGAAGTTCGCGTGGCCGACAATACATCGCGCCAGCAGTACTACGACAATTTTTTGCGCGCGATCAATACGATAATTACCTCGGTTGGATGCGACCCGCAGATTTGCCTGCCGGAAGCTTTATGCATACGGGCTTCACCGGGACGTGGGTTCTTGGCGTTCCAGGCGTGGGGCTTTCGGTTGTACTGCTGACCAACAAGCAGAATCTTGGCACGAATGCCCAAGGGAATTTCCCTAACCTCACACCGTTGCAGAATGCTATTGCACGCGTACTCGTTCGTGCCGCTGAGCAAGAGGATGAACGCACAAAACGCTGACAGATATCGTCAGCGTTTCGCGCAACCGGTGGAGCGACGCCCGCTAGTTCCGCGACCGACCGCCACCCTGGAACACGCTCAGAATACGCAGCAACGCCATGAACAGGTTGAGCACGTCGAGATACAGTGACACCGTGGCGGTGATGTAATCGTTTGGACCAAGGTCGCCTTTCAGCTTGCTTGTGTCGTACACAATAAAACCGCTAAACAAAAACACCGTGACGCCGGCAAGCCACAGCGACGCCGTCTCGTTATGGAAAAACATGTTGAGCAGCGACGTGGCAACCAACACCCACAAACCGACGGTAAGGAAGCCACCAAGCTGTGAGAAATCACGTCGGCTGAACAACGCATACAACGAGAGAACGGTGAACGTCGACCCCGTGAGCAACGCGGCCTGCGAGATGACGCCCGGCGCGCGGGTGTTGTACATCAGCATCACGGGTGCGAGCGATATACCCATCAGCGTGACGAAAAGCGCCAGCCACGCAAGCTTGAGCGGTTGCGCCTGCACCAAGTTGGTGCCCAGCAGCGCGCCGATGCTGAGCAGCATGATGATGAACGGGTGCGCGACCGCGAGTTCGAGAACCGCGGGTGTCGCGATCGCACCGGCCACTACCACGATCGTCCAGAGAATCGTGACCGTAAGCAGTGCATATGTACGACGAATCAAAGTCATACGCGCCGCACCGGCAAATGGCGGCGAAATGGCTACGCTAGGCGATGTCATGGCAAACCGTGGGTCGTGGGACAGACAGCGTGAAACTAAATAATACACCGCGCGGCGTCTGTCCGGTTCGTCCCCTGGCCTAGCTGGCGCGCCTTTCTTCGCCCAGGCTGCGGAGTAACCGCACGGCGTGCGATTGCACAATTTCATCGCGATCTTCGCTTAAAACGCGCAGGAAGCGCGTCGCTATCCCGGGCTTGAGACGGGTGAGAGCGTCGATGGCGAGGACTCGAAATTCTGGCGTGTACGCCGCGCTCGCGGATGGCGAGCAGAATCGCGCGAGCCGTTGCGCCACTTCGGGCGATTGCTGGGCAACCATGGCGGACAGAAACTCAAGCTGCATCGACGGACTGCGTTCGAGTTCAATCGCGTCGCTCAGCGCGACCACACTGATTGGTGTATCAGGCACCGCCCTCATGCCGTGCAACGCGCGGCGACGCACGGTTGGTGATTTATCTCGTAGCGCAACGTCGAGGGAGCGCGCCGACGTTTGGGTCCCGAGTTCCGCGAGCGCGGTGACGGCCGCAGCCCGCACACGCTCGTCTGCGTGCGACAACAATTGCATGAGTGGTGCC
>JAYTTR010000382.1:0-5380 GCA_043744935.1 Gemmatimonadaceae bacterium | reverse complement strand
TGACAAGCAGTGAGAGTGCGCCGCCGGCAACAATTTCCTGACCAAGGTTGCTCAGCGCATCAGTGACGAAATCGGCCTGTGCCGCGACGACGGTGATGCCGGCGCCTGGAAACTCTTTGCCAAGTTGGGTGACGGCGTCCGTCATGCGCGTGGTCACAGAGACCGTGTTCGCACCCGCGTCTTTGTACACGACCAAGCCAATGGCGGGTGCACCATCGAGTCGCGTCAGCGTGACTGGATCGGCAAGACCGAGTGTGACTGTGCCCACATCACGCAGTGTGATGCCGGACCCGGCGCGACCGAGTGGCGTCGCGAGAATCTCCGCCGGAGTGCGAAATTCCGTGAGCGCGCGAACAGAGAATCGAAACTGCCCTTTGCGAATCGTGCCGCTTGCACCAGTGGCGTTTTCCTGGCGAATAGCTTGCGCGACATCTTCTGGGGTGAGGTCGAGTGCGCGCAGCTTTTCCGGATTGAGATCAACACGAATCTGATCTTCGGGTGCGCCGACAACGGCAACGCTCGAGACGCCTTCAATTTGTTCGAGACGGCGCGCGTGGACGTCGGTGGCGGTGCGGGCGAGACTTCGCAGATCGCCGCCGCCTTTCGACACATCGCTGCGCACAGCAAGCACCGCGATGGGACGTTCACCTGGATCGCTCGTGAGTAACGTCGGACGTTCTGCGCGTTCGGGCAATCGACCGCGAGCCGCGTCCAATCGTTCGCGCACCGTCAAAACGGTACTGCGCATATCGGTGCCCCAGCCAAAGCGCGCCGTGGTTGTGACTTCACCGTTGCGACTGACAGACCGCAGCTCGACCAAGCCAGGCGTTGCGGCGATGGCTTCTTCAATGGGTTCAGCAACGAAGCGCGAGACTTCCGGCGACGCCGCACCGCGATACACCGTACGAATAGTGAGGACGGGAAGCGACACATCGGGGAGCAGCGACACGGGCAATCGCGTCAGTGACACGGAGCCCATCAGTACGACAGCAAGAATGGCGGCGACCGTCGCCACAGGGCGACGGACCGCGAAGGCGGCGATCGACAAGTCGGCTCCGCTAAGGCCGACGGCGCGTGGCGTCCATCGATGTTTTTGCGGCGTCCGCCTTTTGCCCCATGACTTTTACGGGCGCGTCGTGCGTGAGCGTGAGATGTCCCTCCACAATCACCGGATCACCGGGATTGATCGGGATTTGCCCGGTGCCTGAGTCCGGGAGGACTTCCGTTTCAAGCCCGTTGCTGCGACCCGGTGTGATGTAGGTCCATTGGGCGCGACCATTTTTCACGATGAACACCAAGGGGCGACCATCGCGTTCAATAACCGCGCGTGCCGGTACCAACCGACGCGATGTCAGGCGCGTGGCCTCAAGTTGCACGTCGGCGTACATGCCTGGACGCAGCGTGCCGTCGCCAATCACACGTACAATGGCGCGACCGGCACGCGTGAGCGAGTCGACAAGCGGCAACACCGCATCGATGCGACCCCGAATCGTGCGGCCCGGTGCGCCGGCACTGGTAACGGTCGCTTCGCCGCCAACACGTACCAGTGGCAAGTCATGTTCAAGGACCTGCGCCTCGATACGCAAATTGCGTGTGTCGACCACCGTGAGCAGTTGCTGGCTGCCACTCACGTGCTCGCCCGGCGCAACATCAACCGCGTCCACCATGCCCTCCATCGGACTCGCAATACTCGCATGCGACTGCTCAAACTTCGCGCGCTCGAGACGCAGTTTTGCGCCACTTAATCCTGACTTGTTGATCAGTGCCTTGCGTTGCTCCGGTGTTGGACCTCTCCCCGTAACCAACGACTCCGGCACATAACTCTCCAGATACCGCTGCTCGGCTTCATCGGACGTGGCTTGTGCTTCGCGAACGGCGAGATCAAACGGATACGGATCGAGCGTCACGAGCACTTGGCGAGGTGCGACGCGTGTGCCTGGTCGCACGAATAGTCGGGCGATCGTACCTGAGACTTCTGCACGCAGTTTGACGGCCGCGTCGGAGCGCACTTGTCCCGTGGTCGTAACGCGCAATACCAAATCTCCGTCCCGCGCATTTTCGGCAACGACGGGGAGCGCGAGTTGCGTTTTGGTGGACGTGTCGCTGGCGGTGCTCGCAATCACGGAATCGGCGCGCGCGGCGGAAGAGTCAGCAGCGGTTGCCGGTTTCTTTCCGCACGCGGCGTAGAAAAGCGCGAGCAGCAGCACGGCGGAGACACGGAGCTTCATCGGGAGCAATGCATTGGGGTCAGGCGTCGCTGGGGTAGCAAGGGAAGTTCGCGATGACGGGACAGCGAAATAGAAGTTGGCAGTAGTTAGACAATGAGGTGAGATCGGGAGAATGCACTCGGCATCATTCTGTTGCGTCGCGGAGGCAATGGATAGAGGGCGCTGAACGGACGCACTGAACAAAATTCGCATAAAAACGGGAATTTCGTCAAAAATTTTCCCATCATGTGCGATCGCTTCCCATCATGTGCAGTTGCTTTTCAAAAACACCATTACGAATTCGTTCATGCTGCAATCGGAAATCCTCGAAGAACTGCTCCGCCCACTCGAAACGGCTCCAGATCCGGTCGGTCAGATCAAGGCCGTTGTGCGATCGTTGCGGGCGGCTGATGCTGAACTGCGTGCAGCAGTCGTCGCGATCCGCGCGGCGATGGCTACAGGTGAGCGTGGACATATCGCCACCGATTTTCGCGATCATGCTTTTCAAGAGATGATCGTGTCGTTGCAAGCCGCGCAGTACGCGCTCCAGCGGGTTCGTTTGTGAACACGACAGTTGTGAGACCGCTCACGTATTCAATCCAAGTGCTGCATAGCATTGTTTTGAATGAATTGACCCGACATCCTTCCGATCATGCGTAGCCCGCTTACCGCACTCGAGGCGTTCACTCGCGATGCCCGTGTCGCAACCACCGTGATCGGCGATGCGTATCCGCGACTCGCTGGTTGGTTTGCAGTGACCAAAGCTGCGGAGCAACTGTGCGTCATGCGCGACGATGAGCGAAGCGCATACGTCGCGACCCTCGCATCTGGCGTGTTGCCGCCCTCTCCGGCTCGGCCGACGCTGATTCATGATGCGAAGCACGCGCCGAGCAACCTGCTTGGGCGCGTGACGGAGCGGCTCCGTGTTGAAGCCGAAGACATGGAGCGCGCTGGCTGCTTCGAGATGGCCTTCACGACGGTTGCGGCGGCGTGTCGCCTTTCTGTCGACGCCGATCTTGTGTCGCGACTTACGGCAACTGCGCACCTTGGCCGTATCGCGAGACAGCTTGGTGATTTGGGGACGGCGGCCGATTGCTATGATGTCGTGGTGGGTGAAGCGGCGCGCGTGCGCGATGGGCCCTTAGGTGCGTTGGGGATCCTCGGGCAGGGCACTCTCGCACGAATGCGTGGCAATCGACCGGAAGAGCGACGACTTTATGACGTCGCTCTTTCCTTGGCGCATCCCGGCGGAGTGTGCGAAGGTTCAGCCCATCTCGGCCTAATGAACGTTGCCAACGCCGAAAAGCGATTTAAGGATGCACTTTTGCACGGCTGGCGAGCTTTTGATGTCGCCCCCGAAGCGGGTGATGCGCGCGTAACCGCCTTATCCAATTTGGCATTTACCGCGCTGCTTTCAGGTTTCGCTGGAGCTGCACTCAACGGCTTCTTGCATATCCTCACGATCACCGACGTCGCTCGTATCCGATTGCCATCGATTGCCGGAGCCGTCAGCGCTGCTGCACTTCGCCATGATCGTCCGATGGTGAGTAAGCTAGAAAAACAGGGTCGAGAAGAAGCATCGCATGCCAATTTACCTTTCGAGGTCGCGAGTTTTACGTTGCGCGCGGCCGAGGCGTGGAAGTCGCTGCATGACTACGACGCCGCCGCGCGTTTGTTGGTCGAAGCGCGGTATATCGCGCAAACCTGCGGTTTCCACGAGCTTGAGCAACGCGCTGAGTCCGATATAGCGGCGATCAGAGTGCTTCAGCTGACATCTTCACGGGCGCCGACGTCGGCACCCGGCTTCGCCAACACGCATTTGACCGCCACCGCGCTTCAACCGCCGCTAGACGGCATCCGCCGACTCGAAGCGCTGGGTGTGTAGTCGAGACAGACTAGTGCCAAGGCAAATTTTCCTTCCGTCCGGTCGTATCAGCCGGCGGGTTCGAATTTGGGTCATCGGCACCGGTGGGCGTCGATTTGCAAGCGGCGAAAAACGGAACCACTACGGTCAGCGCGACCAGCAACAGACGACGTGATGACATCGAAAACGCTCCAGTAAGAGGGATACGTATCGATATGACCACGCCACCAGACCGACCCGCTCGCCATGGGAAGCAATCGCACATGATGGGAAGCAAGCTCTTCCATGCCGGCAAAAAACTGACTCATAAACCTGAGTGACAGCCTTCGGCGTCGCCTGCATTCCGGCGTCTCCACTTTTGCTGGCCCGTCTGCGCGACGCAGTGGGTCAGCCTGATCGTGTCCGCCACTTCCCCGATGCCGCGTCCGCACTCCCGCACATCATCAGCGGAAGTATCGACGCCACTGTCGTCGCCGTGTTCGCCGGAGAGATCGATCAGGCACTCAGCACCATCCGGCTCCTGCGCGAGACGGTGCCCACGCACGCCGTCCTCGCCTGGTGCGAACTGCGCGCACTTTCCACTCGACAGCTTCTCGATATCGCGCAATCCGGCGTTGTCGAACTGGTCCTGCGCGACGTTGACGACATGCGACACGTCTTGGCCCGGGTCCTCACCTCCGCCACGCAACGCTCCGTCGTCCAGCGCATTGAAGCAAAGTTTTCCGTCATGGTGCCCCATGGCTTGCAACCGCTGTTCCGCTACGCCCTCGAGCACGCACACGAACCACTCACCGTAGACGGCGTCGCCGCAACCTTTGGCGTGACGCGCCGTACTCTGCGCAACCGACTCGTCGACCACAGCATGCCGCGCCCAAGACACTTTCTCACATGGTGTCGATTGCTCGTCGCCGCTGCATTGCTCGACGAGCGCGGACGCTCCCTCGACTCAGTCGCCGAACAGCTCGATTTCTCGTCTGGCGCCGGTTTGGGCATGATGTTGCGCCGCTATGCCGGTTCCGGTATCACGGCCCTGCGCGATCATCACGTGTCATCCGTGGTCGAAGCAGCGTTTCGCACTGCGTCGTCCTTTGCTCCTCCCCCAATGCTCACCGCGTCCATTGCGCCGCTCCCTTCCTTGCCGCTGCAGTCTTCGACGGATTAGGTTGTATCAGCGGCGTCGCGCGTGTTGCGACGCTGCAGGTATGCACACTAGGTACCTCTGATCGCTGCGCGAGTAGCTCAGCTGGATAGAGCGACGCCCTCCGAAGGCGTAGGTCGCAGGTTCGACTCCTGTCTCGCGCATTCTCCG
>JAYTTR010000381.1:0-5389 GCA_043744935.1 Gemmatimonadaceae bacterium | reverse complement strand
AAGCACTTTCCGGCGCGCTCATTCCCGACAGCGGCGACATGTGGTTGGATGGACGACGCGTGCATTTTCATCGTCCACTCGATGCGCAACGTGCCGGAATAGAAACGGTCTATCAAGAGTTGGCGATTGCGCCAGCGTTGAACATCGCCGAAAATCTGTTTCTTGGCCGCGAACTGCGACGGCAGGGACTCATCGGCGCGATGCTTCGCGTGCTTGACAAACAACGCATGCGTGAAGAAAGTGCGCAGCAGTTACAGCAACTCGGCGTCACGTTGGGATCCATGACACAAGCGGTTGAGACGCTCTCTGGTGGACAGCGTCAGGCCGTGGTCGTCGCCCGCAGCGCATACTTTGCGCGTCACGTGGTCATCATGGACGAGCCCACCGCCGCGCTCGGTGTGCGCGAAAGTCGCATGGTCGTCGATCTCATTCACCGCGTGCGCGATCGCGGGCTGGCCGTGGTGCTCATCTCACACAATATGCCGTTGGTCTTTTCGCTAGCCGATCGCATCCATGTCGCGCGGCTTGGCAAACGCGTCGCCGTACTCGATCCGGCGCTCGTCTCGATGAGTGATGCCGTGGCAGTGATGACAGGAGCGATAGACGCTCTAACCACCACTCGTCCCGCACCACCTTGACGCACGGCGCTCGCCAGGCGAGGCTCCGCATTCACACTTAACGGAGATCTGATGGGCTTGCTCGACGGAGTATTAGGAAACGCCTTAAACTCGGTGCTCGGCGGCGCTGGCGGCCCGGCCAATCTCCAGGGCATGCTCGGTAGTTTGCTCAGTCGACTCGGTGGGCCTGAGCAATCGCAAGTGTTGCTCACCACGGTGATGGGAGTGGTGCAGCAAAACGGTGGACTCGAGGGCATCCTCGCGAAGTTCCGTGCGCAAGGACACGACAACGCGGTGGATTCCTGGGTGGGTTCGGGCGACAACCACACCATTTCTGCGCAGCACGTCGAGCAAGTTCTTGGCGCGTCCACGGTGAACGAGGTCGCGGCGCAAACGGGTACAACGCCGGCGCAGGCGAGCGAATCGCTCGCCTCAATTTTACCGGAGCTGATCAACTCGCTCACGCCAAACGGTCACGTCCCGGCGGACAGCAACGATGTCATTGCCCAGGCTGTTGCGCTGCTAAAATCGAAACTTGGAGCATCACATGGTTGAACTTGGCAGCGCGAAAACGATTTTGCTTCTCGCGCTCGGTGTTGTTGGAATCGCGTACGTTGTTGTGCTTTTTCTCGGCATCAGACGTCGTCGCGCGGAGACGCCTAACGTGCCGACCGCGCCGACAGCCGGTGGTGTCGCCACAGGTTTCGTCACCAATTTTTTTGACACATTAGGCATCGGCTCATACGCACCGACAACATCAATTTTTCGTGCATGGAAGATGGTACCGGACGAACAGATTCCGGGAACGCTCAATGTGGGACACACCCTGCCCACCATTATTCAAGCAATCATCTTTACGCGCGCCGTGCCCGTCGAGGCGACGACGCTGATTGTGTTGATTGCGTCGGCATCGCTTGGCGCGTGGCTCGGAGCGGGCTTTGTCTCTTCGTGGTCGCGTCGCACGGTGCAACTGGGTATGGGCTTCGCCCTGCTCGGGGCAGCATCGTTAATGCTGCTTGGTCTGTTCAAGATCGCGCCTGTTGGCGGTGAAGCGCTTGGTTTGAGTGGCGGAACGCTGGTGTTTGCAGCGCTTGCCAACTTTGGCCTCGGCGCACTTATGACGATCGGCATCGGCCTCTACGGCCCATGCTTGATTCTGGTCAGCATGCTGGGCATGAGCCCTACCACAGCGTTTCCAATCATGATGGGCTCGTGCGCGTTTCTTATGCCCGTCGCCACCGCCCGATTTGTACGTGAAAATCGGTTCAACGTGCGCGCGGTGCTCGGGCTGCTCATCGGTGGAATTCCCGCTGTACTCATCGCGGCCTTCATCGTGAAATCGCTGCCGCTCACGATCGTACGCTGGCTTGTCGTGGTAGTCGTGGTTTACACCGCGTACGGATTGCTACGTACTGCGTTTACCGAGCGCGCAACCGCGCCACCATTGACCGCCTAATCTGTCGACCGTGATACGCTTCACGATGTTGCACTCTTACCTCGGTATTTTCCATCCGCTCCAACCGGGACCGCGCACGACTTGTCCCGGCTTGGCGCCGGTGTGGACGCCATCTCGCAACACTTCAACGCCGTTCACCAGCACGTAGTGCATGCCGATGGACAGTTGATGCGGCTGTTCAAATGTCGCTTTGTCGCTCACGATGTCTGGATCAAACACAATCACATCCGCGCGCATGCCGTCTTTCAGCACGCCGCGATCATTCAGTGAGAGTCGCGTCGCCACCGCTGCCGATGCCTTCCGCACCGCGTCTTCGAGTGAAATGACGTGCTCCTCCCGAACGTATTTTCCGAGCAAGCGCGTAAAATTGCCGTAGGTGCGGGGATGCACGAGACCTTTTGCCGTCGCCGGATCGTTGGCACCAGCATCGGTCCCAAACTTCATCCACGGTTGTGCGATTTGGAGCTTTACGTTGGCTTCGGTCATGCGAAAGAGCATTTCACTAAGCTTGTCAGGTTCGGCCAGATTGAGATCGATAATGACATCGGCCCAATCTTTCTTCATCATGACGGCAATCTCCGACAATCGCTTACCGTCGTATTGCTTGAGCTCAGGTTTCGTGAAACCCACCACCATCACATTCTGCGGTGCTTCGCGACAACTGTTTTCGAAACCTGCAATGTCGCGATGTAAATCGGTCTTGATCCGAGCACGAACGGCGGGATCTTTCAAATTGACTTGCAACTTGCCATCCGCCGAGTACTGCGGCGCAATGCAACTCGCAAAACTATTTCCGCCCGCGATATACAGGTACATGTCGGCTTGCACATCCTGCCCCGCCGCACGTGCCGAGTCGATTTTCGCGATGGCCAGCGGCATGGTCGGCCAACTCTTCATCCCGGCCGCTTTGAGATGATAGATCTCTGTCGGTACGCCGCCGTCGTATCCAATGCGAATCGCTTCGTCGATGGACGCCAGCAAATGATCGCCCTCGTTGCGCATGTGCGTGATGTACACGCCGCCAAACGGCGCCATCGCTTTCGCAACTTCGATCAAGTCATCGGTGGTGTTGTAGTTGTCTGGCGGATACATCAACGCACTCGCGACACCAAATGCACCGTCTTGCATACCGCGCTGTACCATGGCTCGCATCGTGTCGCGTTCAGCGGCGGTGTATGGCGTCATTGTTGCACCTTTTGCGTAGGCGCGCACCGTGCCACTGCCGACAAACGACCCTACATTTTGCGATACGCCGCGTGCGACCATAAAGTCGAGCCACTGACCAAATCCATGCGTGCCGGTGAACTGTGGTGCGAGTCGTTTCATGCTCGTGTCCTTCACCAGCGCCAACGTGTTGTCATTGACGGGTGCGGGCGTGTCACCCTCGCCCAGGATCGCGGTGGTGATGCCTTGCGTGACCATCGACAATGCCTTGCCATCGCCGATCATGAAGTTGTCGTACGATTGCGCCTGGATGTCGATGAATCCCGGCGAGACGACGAGTCCTTTCGCATCAATACGTCGCGTTGCAGCCGCTTTGGCGAGCATGCCGCGCGGCGCAATGCGCGCAATGTGACCGTCCTTGATAGCCAGATCGCCCCAATACCACGGGCTTCCGGTGCCGTCGACAATGCGACCGTTCGCGATCACCACGTCATAGCCCATGCTTGATGAGGATGCGATGGTATCGCTGCGATTGGTGCAGGCGACGGCGAGCAGCGCGATTCCTACAAAGTGCCGACGGAAGTCGTTGCGTGTCATGATGCTACACCAGTTGAGTTTCGGCAAAGACGGGAGTCATGAGACCACGCAACGAACGACCGTGCGGATCTTGTGTCGCCCGCACGCGATTGACGAGAGCGAGCGCCGTCTCGGTGCACGGTGGCAACTCGCGCTTCGATATCCCAAGCGGTGTAATCCGTTGTCCCCACTTTACGAGCAGCGAGCAATATGTAAGTCCACCACCGAAAGCGGGCATGAGGATGGTGCTCCCTGGTTTGACGCGTCCTTCGGCAAGCGCCTCAACCAATGCGACCGGTACCGTCGCCGCGCTCATGTTCCCGTATTTCTGTACGGTGACCATGACCTTGTCCATCGGGATATTGGTATACTTGGCGACCGATTCGATGATGCGGAGATTGGCTTGATGCGGCACGACAAGATCGACATCGTTGGCCGTCAATCCGCTCTCGCGCAAGACACGCGATGACGCCTCGGCCATTGCATGCACGGCGCGTTTGAAAATGACTTGCCCATCAAAATCCCACAGCGTGTCGCCAAACGTGACGTTCAATCCAGAGTAGCTGCACCCGAAACCACGGACGCGCAAACTCTCGCGAGCTTCGGCGTCGCAGCCGAGTACGGTGCCGATGAGCCCTTCGTCATTGTTGGAGGCTTGCACGACCACGGCAGCGGCGCCGTCGCCAAAGAGTACCGCGACGTTGCGATTGCTCCAATCCATATAGCGACTGATTAGCTCAACGCCAATGACAATCGCATTGCGAATCATGCCGCACTTGATCATCGCCGTGGCTGTGGCGAGTCCGTAACAAAAACTCGTGCATGCCGTGTTGAGATCGATCGACGCAGCTTTTGTCGCACCCAACGCGATTTGTACACCGGACGCGCTGTTGGGCACTTGTTCGTCGTTGCTGACGCCACCGTAAATGATCAAGTCGACGTCCTGCGCTTCAAGACCTGCGCAGGCCAGCGCGCGTGACGCGGCAACCGTGGACAGTTCGATCGCGCTGACGTGCGAGATGCGGCGTTCTTGCATCCCGGTACGTGAGCGAATCCATTCGTCAGAGGTCTCCAGAAATGTGGAGAGATCCTCGTTGGTCAGGATAGCCGGGGGCATGCAAGCGCCCCATCCAGTAATCGCTGCGTAGGTCATGGCGGGAGAGAAAGGTAGGGTGACTACACCCGAGAGTATGGCGTATGGGACAGCAGTTGACGAGAGGGGTGCGCGACGGGCTACATTCGCTCGCATGACCTTCGATATCGGCTCCCGTTTTCTTGCGCGCTCTCGACACTATTTGCACGTCGAGTATCCGGCTAAAATCCGGCTGGCGCTGCAGACGATCCCACTGGATCGGCTCTGGTTGCGACCGAACGAGCGCGCGAATAGTGCGGGCAATCTTGTCCTGCACCTAAGCGGTAATGTGCGCCAGTGGATTGTGAGTGGTGTAGGCGGTGCGCCGGACGTGCGATTTCGTGATGGGGAATTTGCGGCGCGTGATGGAGCTGATCATGCCACGCTGCTCACAACATTACAGAATGCGTGCGACGACGTGGATACAGTGTTGGCGCGATTGAC
>JAYTTR010000380.1:0-5400 GCA_043744935.1 Gemmatimonadaceae bacterium | reverse complement strand
TCTTTTTTCGCACTCGACGGATTTCGGCCATGACCATGAAAGGCAAGGAACGCGCGGCGCTGCGTTCCGAAGCACACCATCTTGATGTCCACGTGCATATCGGTCATCAAGGCATTACGCCGGCCATTCTGCAAAGCATGGATGACGTGCTGCGCACGCACGAATTAGTGAAATCGCAAGTGGCGCGCGCGGGTGAGCTCACGTCGCGTGAAGCGGCGCACGCGATGGCCGAAGCGATGGGAGCGGACGTCGTGCAGGTGATCGGTCGAACGTTCACGATCTATCGGGAAAACCCCGAATTGAAGCGCGGCGATCTTCCGCCATGGCGCGCTTGACGATTGAGCAGCTGTTTCCGTTTGTCGGAAACCTTGTAGCGCGCGACGTCCATTAAGTACTTTGCCACGATCCAGCCCCAGCCGTCCCGGGCGCGTCCGAAACGAGATCTCTCTTTATGCCATATATCATTACCGAAGCATGCATTTCCGTCAAGGACAAATCGTGCGTGGACGTCTGTCCAGTTGACTGCATTTACGAAGGTCCGGATCAGCTCTTCATCCACCCCGACGAGTGCATCGACTGCGGCGCATGCGAACCAGAGTGTCCAGTGACCGCGATCTTCCCGGAAGAAGACGTGCCCGTAAAGCTCAAGAGCTTCATTGCGCTCAACAAAGATGTGTTCACCGGTCCCACACCGCCGGGTCGTCCAACGCGGTAACGTCGGCGCGTCGCGTTACTGGTACAGGTATTTCGTTTTCGCAATGAACGCACCAATGAGCACGATGTACTGTAAAAACGTACTGCGTTCGCTCCACACAGCCTCGGCCCAATCGTGCTGACCCTGCGTGGAGTTTTTTGGCGGGCGACCAAACCACCGGGGCGTACGCGCTTTGTACGCGAGATATTCCGTACCGAAAATCGATTCCAGCACGCCTTCTTCGTAGCGCACGATAAGCGTGTATTCAATGGCGAAAATCACGATTGCCACGGGTGTAAACCAGAGCACGCCGGACACCACCGTGAACCCAATCCACGCAAGAAAATTTCCGACGTAGAGCGGATTGCGACACCACGCAAACGCCCCGTAGGTCACGAGCCGCTGGACATCGCGCGACCGACGACGCGTGACCGTACCCGCGGCCGCGACACCCGCCGTACGCACGGCTTCGCCAACCAACACCAGCAGCAATCCGATCACCCATGTACGCATCGATTGCACGCCCGGGACAAACAGCGCCACGACCAGGAATGGCACTGGTAACCAGCCGCGATTCTTGAACAGCACTTGGCCGACACGGGCCGCAGTTGTCTTTTCGGATTCAGAAACGGTAGCAGTCATCGACGGCAGCAGATCGGAGTGTGTGTCGCCCGTGGTCCGCGCGACATCAGAGACGCTCACCATCAAGCGTTGCGAGAAAATCTGCGATGGCGTGTGTCACCGCCGCCGGTCGTTCGACACACGACGCGTGACCCGACGCCGACACAATTTCCAGCCGCGGTGTAGCGTGGGCCGTGAGCGCCGCGAACATCGCGTGCGCCTCGCTGGGCGGGGTGAGCACGTCCTCGTCGCCAACCAACACGAGTGTGGGAACGGAAATCGAACCCATCGTGTCGTGAGAGTTTGGGCGATCGCGCAGCGCCTGCAATGCGCCGACGATGCCGACCACCGACTGTCGTGTCATCATCGCACGCACGAAGTCCACCACGTCGGGTTGCCGTTCACGCGTGGATTTGCCCACCATGCCGCCGATTTGTTTTTCTGCCACGGCCGCCGCACCGCCAGACTGCGCCAGCGCAATGAACTCATCGCGCTTGCTGCGACCCTCGGCAGTATCCGCGCCGGTTTTCGTGTCGCACAATACTAGCCCCTGGACGCGCGCCGCGTGACGGCGCCACATCGCCATCGCGATATAGCCGCCCATCGACAATCCGCAGATCACCGCTTTGTCGATGTCCAGCACATCGAGCAGCGCGGCGATATCATCGGCATAGACGTCCATCGAAACTGGACCCGCAAACGTGGATTCGCCAAAGCCGCGCAAGTCGGGCGCAATGCAGCGCACATGCGACGAAAGTGCGCGACGTTGCTGCGCCCAGAGCGAACGGTCATGAGGAAAGCCGTGTAAAAACACCACCGGCAGCCCACTCCCCTCGTCGTCCACGCCAAGTTGCACATCACCAACATTCACGATCATGGCGACACATCCTTCGGCGTTGAAGAACGCTTCGGTCCGTGATCCGCCTGCGACACTACCACCACCTGATTCACATCGTTGGTCAACATATTCTGCTCCTGCAATTTGCTCAGCTTTCGCAGCTCGCGTTCACGTTCGTTCTCACGCTCCGCGATCATACGCAACGGCACTAACACCGCCGCAGTGAGTGGCACGGCTACCATCAACCCGATAAAACCAAACACGAGGGTCATCACCGACTGCGCGAGGATGGTAATCGCCGGAGGTAAATCCATCTCACCGCGCATCAAGAATGGAATGAGTAAATTGTTCTCGACAAACTGAATGCCCCAGTAGGCAATGAGAACGGTGAACGCTTTTTCCGGCGAATCCACAAAACCCATCGCCACTGCCGGGATCGCACTCAATATCGGACCGACGGTCGGAATGAATTCGAGCAAACCAGCAATGAAACCCAGGGCATACGGTGCTTTTACGCCGAGCAGCAGCAGCACAATCGTGACGCCTCCGCCAATCGCCAACATGGCAATGAGCTGTGTCACCAACCATTTCCGCAACACCGTCGACATTTCCGCGAGTACGATGCGCACCTGAGCACGCGAACGTGCGGGAACGGTCGACAACATCCACCCGCGATACACATCCGGTTCGGCGCCAATGTAGATGGCGAGAAACACAATCAGAATGAACGCGGTAAAGACAGCGATCGTATTGGACACAAACGACAACACGTATTTGCTTGCGCCGGACATCGCATCGGTAATGCGTTGTTTAATCGCTTCACTGGCCGGTGGTGGGCCGGCAATCGGTTTCGCCGCTTGCTTTGCTTCGGGGCCGATCGAGGTCGGCGGCGCAACGGCCACGGCACCGGCATCGGCACCGGCACCGGCGGCTGACGGCGCTGGCGCTGGCGTGGCCGCACCCTTTATGATCGAACCGAGCAGCCCACCGCGTTTCGAATCGATCCAGCGCTGGACCTGCGAAATCGCTGATGGAAATTCGTTCTGGAGCTCTTTCCCTTGCTCGATCAGTGTCGGCGCAGTGAGTGCAAGTCCGCCTCCGATCAGCCCAAGGGTGCCCAAAACAATGATGGCCGCGCCAACGCCACGTCGGATCTTGAATCGCTCCAGATAATCCGTGCCACGGGCAGCCGCGAGCCCAAAGAGCGTGGCCAAAAAGACCAGAAAGACCAGCGAATACACCGACCACAGGAGTTGCAACCCAAACCAAACGGCGAGCGCGACCAGGGCGGCCCGGGCGACATCGCCCATGCGCCAGCCACGAACCGCTGGCAGAGGTGCCGACGGGGAGGAAACGGGGTTGAGATCCGGCGTGTTATCGGTCATGGACGCGGAACTCTCAATCGGTGACGGCCGTCGAGCAAGGGGTTGAGGCAGGATCCGTTGTCCCCGCGTTTCATGTGTAGAGCTTGCGGTGTAACTTTGCTGCACTCATGCATGCTCCCGTTTCGTTGTATCTCGACACGGTCGACGCGGTCGACCAATTCTTAGCAGACATCGCGGACACGCGCGCCATAGCGCTCGATACCGAGGGTGCGAGCTTCCACCGCTTCGTGGATCGGATCTACCTCCTCCAACTGTCCACCGACAGTTATGAGGCAATCATCGATCCGCTTCCCATCGGTACGCCGAGCAGGCTGGGTGCGCTGCTGGAAGACCGCGCGGTGGAAGTGATCCTACACGATGCCGACTATGATCTGCGGTTACTGCACAAGGATTACGGTTGGCGCGTCACGCACCTGTTTGACACACGCGTCGCCGCGCAAATACTCGGCATCAAAGCGTTTGGACTTGCTGCGCTACTGGAGCAATTCTTCGGCCTCAAGCTCGACAAGAAGCATCAGCGCGCTGATTGGAGCATGCGCCCGCTCACTGCCGACATGCTCGATTACGCAGCGCAGGATACGCGCCATCTCCTGCGTCTCCGCGACATCCTGCGCGCCGAGCTCGAGAAGAAGGGGCGGTTGCATTGGGCACAGGAAGAATTTCAGCGCGCGGAAGGAACGCAATGGGACGTTGAAGAGCCCGATACGAGCTTTTATCGATTGAAGGGTGCGCGCGATCTCACGCGCCGCGAACTCGCGCGACTGCGTGAACTGGTGCGCTGGCGTGATGGGATAGCGGCCGAACTTGATCGCGCGACGTTTCGTGTTGCAGGGAACGAAGTGTTGTTTGAGCTCGTGCGCTTGGCGCCCACTTCACGCGAAGGCCTGTTTGCCGTGAAGGGATTTCCGCGTGGGATGTCGGACTCGCGCGTTGCCGAAGCGTTGCAGGCGATCGCGCGCGGCAATGCGATTGCCGAAGCAGATTTGCCACGATTCCCGAAGTCGGCGCGCTGGGATCGCGATCCGGATTTCGATGAGCGCGTGGCGCGGCTCAAGACGTTTCGCGATCACATGGCGGTCCAGCTGGACCTCGATCCTGGGGTGCTGTGCTCGCGAGATCGTATGGAAGCGGCGGCGCGCCGCAACCCGAAGCACGCCGACGATCTGCTGGAGGTGCCGGAACTACGGCGCTGGCAAGTAGAGGTGTTGGGCGAAGGCTTTGTGAAGGCGTTAGCCAGCAACGGTGGTGCAGCGAGCGCGCCGAAACTGGCCGTCCCGGCGATCGAATCGCCCTACAAGGTTTAGCACGCCTCATGTCCGACTGTTGACATCGCGCTACGAATCCGTCATGTGTTGGCTATGCGCAACGCCTCTAAGTGCTGCGAGGCACATTTGTGGCTGAGCTCGTTTAGCGTCAGTGTTATCGAATGCGTTAAAGGTCAATGACTTAGTGCTATCCCAAGAACCAACGTCGATTCAGAAATCCACGCGGCATGAGGGGTGCTTTAGAGTGTGGTGTGAGCGACAGACCACGCGCCGCTCCCTCCCTCCCGCTTCTCAAAGCCCGACTGACATGCGACCGACCGCTCAAGCGTCCACCAGCGTCAACAGCTTCGCCGCCCAACGCGCACTGCTGGAGTATTTCGGGATCGCCGCGATTGTCGCCGCCGTCGACCTGCTGTCCAAGTTTCTCGTCGTGCGGTTTCTCGGCGTTGGTGTTGCGTTGCCCATCTCCGAGCGACTGGCGCTGTTTGTCACGTTCAACACGGGTTCGGCGGGCGGTGTGATGATTGGTCCGTACACGTGGCATTTGAACGTGGTTGTGACGACCGTGGCGATGTTGTTGATCACAACCGTCGTCCG
>JAYTTR010000379.1:0-5414 GCA_043744935.1 Gemmatimonadaceae bacterium | reverse complement strand
AATCCCCCCTGAAAAACGGGGTCGTCAAAAGTGGAATTTTCTCGTACTGTTTTTCGAGGAGGTTTCGCATGAAGACATCACGATTCACCGACAGTCAGGTCATTGCGGTCTTGAAAGGCGCTGCGCGAGCGCCACCGATTCGCGCGCGGTGAGCATCCACGCGACGACGTAGCGACTGTACAGGTCGAGCACGACATACAGTTTGAGGTGGTCGCCTTTGTGCGGGCCTTTGAGCTCGGTAATATCCCACGTCCACACGGCATTCGGCTGTATCGCCACGAGGCGCGGTACCGCGTACGTTGAATGCGTGCGCTGGGCGCGGCGCTCGCGCACTTGGTAATAGGCCGCGAGCACGCGATACATCGTGCGTGGACTGCAGAGATACGTGTCCTCTTCGAACAGCGTCGCGTACACATGCGCCGGGGCGCAGTCGACAAATCGATCGCTCTGCAGCTGCACCAACACCGCCGTCTGTTTCTCGACGGTTCACGCGCGCGGTGATCGGGCCCGCGGCGTGACGGCACGCGACGACACCGGATGCTGCCAGCGATACGCCGTCGCACGCGGCACGTCTAACGCCGCACTCACCGCCAACAAAGACAGTGCGTCGGGCTGCGTGGCGAGCACCGGCGTCACGTGACACTGCCAGCTGTCTCGGTCGCGGACGCCGCCATCAACGCCGCCACTTTTTTTGAATCTCAATCAACCACTCGGCGCGGGCGAGTTTGGCACGCAGCTGATCGTATTCCCTCTGCAAGCGCTGCACCGCCGCGGTCGCGGCGGTCTGCGTCACTTTGGGGCCACGCTGCTGCGAGAGCGCGTGTCGCACACCCGCCGCGTATGGCTTGCGCCACGTCGCGAGCTGCGACGAGTACACGTCTTCCCGACGCAACAACGCGCCGACGGCAAAGCTCCCACGCAAACGCTCGGCTTCTTGTACGAGCCATGTTTTGTATTCGAAATCGTCTCACATCATATTGGCAGCTGAGGATCCGAGTAATACGATCGCTGCGGTCGGCGGTGCGCGGCTGCCGGAAAACGGCTAGCAGTTGTACAGTTTCGTGACGCCGTAACGCGCGCGGAGAAGAAAAGCGGTGCACAGAAGACCGATGACGCCGCCACCGACCAGATAGAAGATGCCGCGTCCATCACCGACGTCAGCAAAGATCCATCCGGACAACAGCGCAACGAAGCTGCCGACAAGTGTGCCAATCGGCGTGGACATGATGGTCCGGTTGAGCGGCACGTGCCGCAGCAGTGACCATCCGAGTGTCAGCGCGCCGAGCGCACCGAGGGGCGCGCCCACGAGTGTGCCCATGTAGAGTACGAAAACGAAATACCCGGAGGGCCATTGCCGAACAACAGGAAGCGCGACGAGTACTAAGCACGCCACGCCTGTTGCTGCCCCTAGAAATGCGCCGAGGCCGACGAGGATCACCGTATGCGCGAGCCCTCGCTTCATACCGGAAAACACTGCACGCGCTCGATTCAGTTTGGGCTCCTGAAAGAAGCACAGAACAGGTGCAACCCCTCGCCGTCCGGTGAGAGCATTTGAAAATGCCGAAGCTGTTTGAGGTACACCATTCATAAAATTTCGGTTACCGGAGTGTCGCGGCAATCGGGGTCGGAACGTATGAGCTCTCCGCAAACACAGTGGCAACTTGAGCTCGCCTACACGTATACCCCCGTGCGACGTGCATCACTACGCCCCCGTGTGCCACACGATAGGCTTCGTTCTCAGGACATCACAGTGCGCGGAAGACGCTTCGAAACCCTCAGTGGAGAATGCATGCGTATTCGAACTGTTGTTGGCGCGTCGCTGGTTGCGACGGTTATCGTCGGATGTCGATCGGCCGACGTGATGCGAGTCGTCCCGGACGCGCGGACACAGCGCGTACAAGAGGTGCTGGCCGAGGCGCAAGGCGCTGTCGCGAACGCGGGATGCTCGCTTGGCCTGCCTGAAGGCTCCCATGGATCACGCGTGGTGATGCTCGAGCGAAACCAACTACCCTTCGTGTTTCCCTCGTCGAAACCGGTGCAGAAGAGCACCGGGCCGACGCGGATGAAGGTTGTGCGACTCACTATCCCGCTCAGTCCGCCGAGAGCGCCGGGGATGTTGGCCTGTCTTGTACCCGTGAGCAGTACAGACGCGTTCGTATTGCGTACAGCCGTCGCATCCACGAGGGCTGAGCAATGGGAGAAGCTGGCGATGAAAGCGGCAACGGACGGGTCCGCGCGATCGTCAGATCTTGCGCGAAGCGTCGCCGACGTGCTGCTCAACGCGACGCTCAAGTCGAAGGTCTCGGGCGCCTCGCCAGTTAGCGCTGGGGTCGCGCAAGTATCAACTGCAGGTGCGGCATTGCTGTGGGGCGGTGATCCGCAGCAACTGCCGACGATGACCGTAACCGCCTACGGAAACGTAGTGGTGTTTGATCTAAACTCAGTAATGCGATTCTTTGGCGCGTTTGGTGAATCGCAGCTGCTCACTTGGGAAATGCAAGTCGCGCAACAACAGTGGAGCCAATACTGTGACCAGTGGAATGAACAAATGGACGTTTGGGATGCTACCAAGGATGCAGTGGCAGCAGCGGCGAACGAAGAAGCAAACGACCTTGAATCCTTGGCAGGCGCTATCCAAGCGGGTCTCACGGCGAGCTCACTCGAAACCGCCAATGCGAGTTGCAAGCCGACGAACGGAAAGCAGATGTGTGTCGACTTCTTCATTACGAACTGTGCAGTGGGAGGTTTTGCGGGAGACTGTCGGGACTTCGATCGCAATGCGGACTACCTCTCGTCGCGGGTGCAGTTGTACATCAATCCACAGACAATGATCTGGGAGGTCAAATTCAACTGCTCCTCAATGGTGATATCCGACCAGTCGCAACCGAATGGTAACCGGATCATCAGCACGTTTTGCGACTCCGCACAAGTCTTCCATCCGACCGAAGACGTGCTGACTACGCCACCCGACGCGAACGGCTGGCGGACGGTAACGATGCACTTTCGCAACAATGCGTGCATCCGGCGGCTCGATTTTGCTTGCCCCGCGATTGATGCGCAGATCGCTTTCCGACCAAATGCAGCAGCCGATGGAGGATATGAGCTGACTTACAATCGGGATGGGTTTCCGTCGATGGGGGTTTACACGAGGAATGCAACCGACACCGGCTGGGAAAAGGTCAAGGAGGATCGACAAAAGACGCAGGCGTCGATCACGGCGATCCGGGCCTTGGCGGGACAGATTCGTTCCAAGGGATACAACTTTCCTGCGCCGGGTGGGCAACCTCCTGGGTGCTACCGCTACTAAATACTTTCGCCCGCGCTTCGTCACCCTTTTCTGCTGAACTAAGATGATCCTGCAAATTGCTGCACTCGTCGCTTACTTCGCAACGGATGTTACGACGGTCGACACGCAGCCGTGCCCGGTCGCGGCCATCAGTATGGCCACTTGGGTGCGGCACCAGAATCGCGATTTTGGTATCGAGATTTCAGGGCCGCCGTCGTTTGTGCCGAAGGATTGGCCAAACCGCTCCGACCCGTCAGCAATTTTGTTCTCGTTGTGGGCGAATGCCGCGACGACTTTGGATTTCGTGGGGCCGAGCGATCGCACGGCTGACCAGATTCGCACGATCCCGGGGGCCGGATGTGTGCTGACCACGGCGGTCGGCCCAGTGCGTCTCAAGCTGTGGCGTCACGTCGGGGTGCAGTACAACGGCCGAGACACCACCTATTTTGACGCGGGGGGCGAGGTCGCGTTGCCTGGGCGTGCGCCGATGTTCGTGAAGGTCACCGCGCATGACAGTCTGACACTACTTCACAACCTGCAGATCTTGCAGACACTCAAGTCGCTGAAGCGGGAGCCCTAGCAGTTATGGCCTCAAACCAACGCGTGCCTATTGGTAATTTGTGAAATCGGTGGTCGCGGTGCCAGAAGTTCCGCACACCTTGACCGCCGATCACGTTGCGAGTTATTGAATAATCCTCCTTTGAGTCGGTGCCAGAAGTGGAGCTATGGCCTCACCATTTTTTTACCAAGGTCTCCCGCACCAGATCCGTACCGAGCTGCGCCTCGGCGTGCCTCTTCTTGGCCGCCGATTCTCGTCCTCCAAGTCCTTCATGCGTGCCGCCATCGGGGCGTCCATGCACCCGAACTTCCCCCGCCACTGTAAAACGTCGCCGAGCTGATGCCGTTCGTGCGGCACAACTCCGGCACGGGCGTGCCCGCCTCGGCCCGGTTGAGCACCGCAATGACCTGGCTCTCCGTAAACCGTGATGTCTTCATGGAAACGCTCCTCGAATAACGGTACGAGAAATTTCCACTTTTGGCGACCGCTGATTTCCGGAATTCAATGCGATCGTCGAAAATCTCGTAGACTAAGCGATCTGCCTCATTGATCCGGCGTGACCACACATTGCCGCCGCAATATTTCAGCGGTTCCGGTTTCCCAGTGCCCGCCTTCGGATCGCGCGACACCATTTACAGCAAATCCAACACGCGCAACGCCGTCTTGCGATTGGAGTCCACCCAATAGCGCAAATCGTCCAGATACTCGTCTTGGACGACCGCACACCGTGCACCTTTCGCGCGCGCGCTCAGCGCGTCCGCTCCAACGTCTTCCGCAGCGCCGTGAGATCGGTCGCCTTCTTCTTGCCACGACGCGCCCGCGTGAGTGCCGCCAGCAAGCGCACCGCGTTCTCCGGCGACCGCAGCAGGTACGCCGTTTCCCGCAGGCACGACAGCTCGTCGGCCGGAATCAGCGCCATGTCTTCATGACCGCGACGCTGTATGACGGCGGCCTCGCGCGAATCTTCGACCTCATCCCACAGCGACGCCAGATTTTCGCGCGCGTGGCTGTAGCTCGTTCTCGTTGCGATTGCCGACTCTCCGATGTTGTACAAGAAACCTGTACAAGCCAGATCCGCGCGTCAAATGCGGCCTAACGAGCCCTTGCCTCAGTCAATGGCGAGGCGGTACGCGGTGTAACTGCGCGTGGCTCACTAACCGCCAGCGGCAAAATCGATATCGTAACTAGCCCGCAGGATAAACGTCGTAATGCGCTGCTCGTCGCTGAGAGCGCACACCCCGCGTCTCCCCGATCAGCATCCTTTCCCTACTTTCGATCCTTGAACTGCTCAAACAGCGCCGTGTGTTTCGTATCAAGCGGCACGGGCCGTCCATCAATAAACAAAAACTTCGTGTTGGTTTTTGCTTCGAGCAAATCACCATCGGTAATAGCCAAATTCGCCATCTTGCCGGCTTCGATCGTACCAAGCTTGTCACCGACACCCAAAATCTGCGCGGGCCACAACGTCACTGACTTGAGCGCATCATCTTTGCTCAAACCAAAGGCTGCGGCCATCCCCGCCGTGTACGGCAAGTTACGCGCTTCGGCACCCGCATCGCCCGATGTAAT
>JAYTTR010000378.1:0-5418 GCA_043744935.1 Gemmatimonadaceae bacterium | reverse complement strand
TCCTACACACACGGTGATGCGCGCTTCACTCAAATCGTTGGCCAGCGCACGCGTGAGCATATGCAGCGCGGCCGCACTTCCGCAGAGCGCGTAATCGCCGCCCTGCGACTTGCCGGCGAGTGAGCCGAGCCAACTGCTCACGACGAGAATACGCGCGTTGTCACCAAGCGTCAGCCATGGCAGTAGCGTGCGAACGAGCAAGAGCGGCGCAATCGCATGTCGACGAAAACGCTCCACCAATCCGGTCCCGGAGAGTGTGGACAGTGCTTCATCGCGTGCCGCATCGGCAAGCTTATCGTGCGGTCCGGGTTCTGCCGGCGCAACGATGAGGAGATCCAGTGAATCGGTGAGCGACTCCAATATGGGAATAGCGTCCGCCACCGATGCCGCATCTGCCGGATCAAGCGCGAGCAACTCAAGTCCCGGAAATTCGGCGCGCAAGTCAGCGAGAATGGGTACGCGAGCGGGATTGCGCGCGGCTGCATAGACCTTGTCTCCACGCATTAAACTCTGGCGTACGAGTTCGACGCCGAGTGGACGTGCAGCGCCAGTCACAAGCGTGCGCCGTGCCGACTTCCCACTCATACGGACACCGGATGTGGCTGCGTCTCTCGCAGAACTCGGGCAACCGCGGCGACGTTCGCCTCAATCACGAGGGGCCGATTGGCTTTCGCAAAGTCCGCGCGTTCTTGGTGTAATTCAATCAGCATCCCCGGATCCTTGAGCACATGGCCCGTAAGCACCGCCACCACGCGGTCTCCCGACTTGATGATGCCGTCCGCAGCGAGACGACGAACGCCAGCAACACTCGCCGCACTTGCGGCTTCACACCCTACACCAGCCGCATCAATCACCACCTTTGCATCCACAATCTCCGCGTCGCTGCACGCCATCACGATGCCGTTTGTTTCTTGAATGGCACGCACCGCACGATCCCACGAGGCGGGATCACCAATACGAATGGCTGTCGCCACTGTTTCTGCGGTCACCGTGTAACGCGTTGCAAAATTCTCGCGAAAACTTTTCGCGAACGGCGCAGCGCCAGCGGCCTGCACGGCCACAAGCCTTGGTAATTGGTCAATCAGACCAAGCGCAAACGCCTCCCGCAACGCTTTGCCAAAGGCCGCTGTGTTGCCCAAGTTGCCGGCCGGCAAAACGATGAAGTCTGGAACATTCCAGTCCAACTGCTGCAGCAACTCCAACACGATGGTCTTCTGCCCTTCGATGCGCCACGGATTGATCGAGTTCAGCAAATAAATACCCAGCTCGCGCGCCGACTGTTGTACGAGGCGCAAACAAGCATCGAAATCACCGCGCACCATCAACGTGCGTGCACCATACGCCAACGTTTGTGCCAACTTTCCCATCGCGACTTTACCCTCGGGCACGAACACCAAACCCGGAATTCCCGCCTGCGCCGCGTACGAGGCGAGCGACGCCGATGTATTCCCGGTCGACGCGCACGCAACCGCAGTTGCACCGACGCGCACTGCTTGCGTGACACCAACTGTCATGCCACGATCTTTGAATGACCCAGTGGGATTGTGTCCTTCATGCTTGATGAGCAACTCGTCCACACCGCTCCAACGCGACAATGCCGCGCGCGTAAGGAGCGGTGTGTTGCCCTCCGGATGACTCGTGATCGCGGCGCCCGCTGTTGGCATCACGATTTCCTCAAAGCGCCACACGCCCGACGCATGTCCGACGGGACGCGCGCAACAGTGTTGTGCGAAGGCATGCTTGATAGACGGCGCGTCCATGACCGTACCCGACGCATTGACCGGACGTCCGTGCAAAATTTCCAGCAAACCGCCGCACGCAGGACACGCAGGCGCCGCATCAAGCTCGCCGCGTTCGACGCCGCATTTTGCACAGCGCTGCACGCTCGATGCGCCCGGCGCAAGAAAGACTGTGGTCGCGCTGTTCACGGGCATCTTAAGCCATGCGCCATCGGGCGCCTTCGAAGTCGGGAGTTGCAACACGCGCGGTACATGCGTGTCCAGCGGCGGCATATGCCCAACGCATCGCCTCAGCCACTGCCATTGCCGTCGATTCTGTCGCGCACACAGCAAACGTCGTTGGCCCACTTCCGGACAACGATGCGCCCAACGCACCTGCTTCAAGCGCTGCGAGCTTTGCGGCCATGAAGCCTGGAATGAGTGACGCGCGTGCGGGTTCGGCGACGTGATCCACCAGCGCGCGGCCAACCAACGCGAGATCGCCGAGCACCAGTCCGGTTACAAGCGATGCGACGCTGGCCATCTGCGCGATCATGGTCTCGCGCGAAACCATGATCGGCAGCACCGCTCGCGCATCGGCCGTGCGAAGGCGAATATCCGGATGCGCGAGCGCAAACCAAAGAGGCGTATTGACAGGCACATTCGAGACATCTGGCGGATCGATATTACGGATGCAAATCACGCCGCCCATCAATGATGCAGCCAGATTGTCCAAGTGGCGACCCGCGACATGTGCCTCCGCAATGAGGCTTGTTGCCAACAAGCCCGCAGTATCGAGCGCATCGCCGCCTGCACTCACAATGAGTTGATTCACCGCCACCGCCGCCGCCACCGCAGAGGCGCCGCTGCCACCCTGTCCTGCTGATAGCGGCAAGCCTTTGCGCACCGAAAGCATCACACCGCGCGTGAGATGTGGTGATCGCTGCATCACGGCGTGTGCGGCAATAGCGCACGCGTTGTGTGCGGCATCGGTGGGCAACTCTGGATGACCCGCATCGACGACCATCACGCCCGCAACATCGCCCCACCACGCGTGGACCTCATCGCCCGCTCCAGTAATGGCGCAGCCAAGCACATCAAGACCCGGTCCGAGGTTGCCAATACTTCCCGGCGCAAACGCAATCACGCCAGCATGCTCGTACGAGATCGCGCTCATTTCGGGGCGAGTTGGAGAATGTCGTTCATCACACCGGCCGCCGTGACCGCGGGACCAGCCCCGGGTCCAGTGATTACCAGCGGATGCTCGCGATAACGTCGCGTGGTAAACACAATCTGGTTGTCCGTGCCACGCAGTCCGGCCAACGGATGCGATGTTGGAACAGCGCGCAGCCCCACGGCAACACGACGCGACGTGGCGAGGAGCACATAGCGCAATACTCGACCCGATCGTGTCGCTGCATCTTGCCGTTGCACCCACGACGCATCCTGTTGGTCGAGTCGTGCGAGAAACGTGTCGCGAGAAATTTTACGCATCGCTATCGGCACGAGCGATTCCACGCTCACAGCGGAGAGTTCACCACGAAAGCCAAGCAGTCGCGCCAGAATGAGCGCTTTCCGAGCGACGTCCGTACCCGAAAGATCGTCGCGAGGATCGGGCTCGGTAAATCCCAAACGCATGGCACTGCGCAATGCCTCGCTGAACGGACGACCACGTCCAATTTCCGTGAGCAGGAAACCGAGTGTCCCCGACGTACAACCTTCAATCCGCAGCACGCGATCACCCGTCTCGACTAGCTTGGCGTACGAATCCATCACGGGCAAACCGGCACCCACCGTGGTCTCGTACAAAATACGACGACCCTTGGCGGTCGCCAACGCTTGCAAAGACTCGACGTCTGGCAATGACGCCGACAACGGTCGTTTATTTGCCAACACGATGTCCATGCCGGCGTGGAGCGCCGCGCGCAACGCCGGCAACGTTTCATTGGCTGTGACGTCGGCGATCACTGGACGCGAGAGCGCATGCTGCGCGATGTAAGCCACCGCCTCTGGCGCCGACGCCGCCTGCCCTCCCTCGAACGAGGCGAGCGGACGGCCGTCCGCTTTTTCATCGGCCAATGCCGCGAGTTTTCGTGCCGAAAGGCCACCCGGCTCGAAGATAAATCCGCTGCGATCAATCAACGCAACAATCGTCGGACGCACCTTCGCGCGTACACGCGGCAGCATGCGCACCAGTTCGCGGCCAATCTGTCCAAAACCCAGGAGCACGATATCGAGGCGGTGCTCGTGGCGAATACCACCGCCACCAATTTTGTCCATCTGAAACTCATCGTGTACGGATTGCGCCGCCTTCGCCGCATCTGTTTCTGCAAGAACGACCGAGATGTTCAGCTCAGAAGACCCTTGTGCGATGGCCACGATATTTGCGCGCGCCGCTGACAACGCACCAAACATTCGCGCCGCGATGCCGGGGGTACCAGCCATCCCGAGACCGACAATCGCGAGCATTGCCATACCCGTCTGCACATCAACACTTTCCAGTTCGCGGCGTGACAACTCCAGCGCGAAGGCGCGCTCAAGGGCGCGCTGTGCGTCGGTGCTGCGATTGGCTGGTACACACACGCAAATTGAATGCTCCGACGAGGCCTGCGAAATGAGCGCGACCGATACATCGGCGTGTTGCAGCGCCGCAAACGTGCGTGCCGAAATTCCGGGTACGCCGAGCATGCCGTTGCCCGTGACGGTCACGAGGGCTTGTCCTCGTACGACAGACAGCGCCTTCACTGGATAGCGACGCAACGTTCGGCGCAGTGAAATTTCCGTGCCTTCGGCGTCCGGCGTCGCAAACGGGCGAATAAAGAGCGGCACTCGCAGGCGAGCGAGCGGAATAAGCGCGCGCGGATGCAATACCTTGGCACCATAATATGCCAGCTCTGCGGCTTCACGCACGTTAAGCTGCGGAATGATGCGCGCAGCCGGTACCAGGCGTGGATCAGTAGTCATCAAGCCAGGCACGTCTTTCCACAACGTGATCCGTTGGACGCGCAGCGCGCGCCCGATCACGGTCGCGGTGAGATCACTGCCACCGCGACCGAGCGTGACGACCGCGCCATCTGGCGCCACACCCACAAATCCCGGCACGACCGGAATCACGCGTCGCGATACCATCGGCAAAAGACGCGCGCGTACGACACGATCGGTGGCCGACAATTCCGGAAATGCACCACCGAAGACGCCGTCGGTGTGGATCAGTGTCACCGCATCGACGTACTCCGCGCTGATGCCACGTGCCGTGAGTCCGGCAACCAACAGCTGCGCAGACAATTGCTCGCCGCGCGCGATGATGAAATCTCGCGTGCGCGGCGTGAGCTCACGCAAGCTGACGACGCCGTGCAACAGCGTCCGCAAATCGTCAAACGCGCGCGCAATTTCTCTATCCAACGCGCGGTGCGTGCGCACGCCCGTCACGATGCCAGCAGCCACCACCCGATGCCGCGCATGTATGTTCGCCACCCCAACATCCACGTGGTGCGGGTCGCCCCGAAGTGCTGTTGCGCTGAGTGCAAGGAGCGCGTCAGTCACACCCGCGAGGGCGGACACCACCGTCACGATGCGGACGCGCCTGTGGGTCGCAATAATATCGATGGCATGACGAACGGCGGCAGCGTCTGCCAGCGACGCACCGCCAAACTTGAAGACTTCGATCAAAATTTGGGGTGGCGACATCGATGACCAAAAT
>JAYTTR010000377.1:0-5432 GCA_043744935.1 Gemmatimonadaceae bacterium | reverse complement strand
GGAAATTCCAGGCCCAAGGTTTGCAGCGTTGCTCGACTGACGAAACGCACTGGTGCCAACGAAGCCCGACAGTCGGCCGCCACGCAGCGCGATCGTCGCGTCTGCACCAACGGCATCGAGACTCGCCACATTGGCGAACGTGGTGGTCGTCACGCCCGCGTTGTCGATACTGCGCACGCGGCGGACCGCATCAATCGTGTGCCGGTAGAACGGCGTAATTTGTAATGTCGTACGGCCTGCTGTGCGCTGTAGTCCAAACTCCAATGCGCGAATGTACTCTGGCTTTAACTGCGGATCTCCGCGCGAAAGGTTGAGCGGGTCTTGATAGTGCGGCGTCGGATCGAGTTGATCCGGATCGTCAGGGCGACGAATACGCGTGGAATAACTGAGCTTGATCTGTTGTGCATCACTCATTTGATACGACACGAGACCGCTCGGATATACGCTCGTATACGTGTTGTCGAAGCGCGTCGCAGTGCGCGTCAGCACAAAGCGCGTGTTCGCCTGCTCAATGCGCACACCACCCTGTAGTTGCAGTCTATCAACAGAGCCCGTAAGCATGCCGTACACTGCGTTAACCAGTTGACGATAGGTAAAATCGTTGGTGCGGGTTGGGTCCGGCACGAACGCATGTGAGACAACGTCCTGCACGCGCGTGTCGAGGTAGGTATGGATGTTCGTCAATGCGCCGCGATATCCACCGCGCAACTGCAGGTGCTCAGCAAGTCGTCGCGCGTAGTCAAGCCTGAGCGAGCGATCCATGGGATTTTCGCCAGTGCGCGTCATCTCAACCGTTGGGTCGCCGAGCGGGTATCCCGCGAGCGTGCGCTGCTGGGTGCTGTATGTGTTTGGTCCACCCTCAAACGCGCGCACGAAACGCAACTCAGTGGTGAGCTCGTGATCTTCGGCGAACGTGTGCGTGTGCTCGATGGTTGCTTCAAGATTGCTCTCGTTATTCACACTTGTGCTGTTGCGATCATGAACACCCGTGAGCTGCTGCGACACATCGAGATCACGGTACTGCAGATTGCTGGTGCCAGTTTCACGACGCGTGCTGAATAGCACATCGGTCGCGAACTCGTCGTGCTTACCGGACTTGACGCGCACCGAATTAGACAGCGTGTGTGACAATGGTTCCTGCGTGCGGGCGCCGGTTTGGTCGAGATACGTGAGCGGTATGGCGAAGCGGTTCGTGCGCGCCAGCGATTCCATGCGTGGCCGCTGATCGCGCAAAAACCCGTAGCTGCCAAAGAAGGTCAGCGGGCCACGCTGATAACCGATATTGCCGCCCGCGTCGGTGCGACCAGTTGTTCCTTCGGCGAGCGTCAATGCACCACTCGACCCGGCATCGGCTTTTTTCTTGAGGACGATGTTGATGATGCCCGCCGAACCGTCGGGATTGTCGCGCGCCGATGGATTGGGGATTACTTCCACCTTCTCGACGAGTGCCGCCGACAACTGCGCCAGAAAATTGCCGAGTTGCGCGGGCTTCATTGGGCTCGGACGGCCGTTGATTTGTATGATCACACCGTTATTGCCGCGCAGGCTTACGATGTTGTCGATGTCGACATCAACGGCCGGCACTGTGCGCAAGACGTCCACGACGGTGCCACCACGCGTCGTGGGCATGTCCTTGACGATGTACGTGTTGCGGTCAGGCGCCAGCTCGACCTGCCGCTCGCGTTGTTCCGTGATCGTGAGTCGTTGCAGTTCGGTCGTTGCCAGCGTCATGGCAATCGCACCAACGTCTGCGGCGGGCGCAATTGCAGTCAACGTGAACGGTATCGCGCGCGGTCCAAAGCCGAGCGCACGCACCAGTATGCGATATCGTCCGAGTGGTATTTGTGCAACGCGGAAACTTCCATCGCTGCGCGCAGCGCCGCCGCGGATGGCGATCGTGTCCGTCAGGCCTATGACGTGTACCGTTGCGTCAGCTAACGGCGTTCCACTCGTTGCGTTGGTAATACGTCCGCGCACGTGGCCACTTGGTGCTACTGCCTGCGCCCATACCACAGACGGTAGTACGGCACAGGGCAAGAACAGCAACGTTGGTGCAGTAGTGGCGCAAACGAGGCGAACAAAGGCAATCGGCACGAGGAGCTCTCGGAGACAAGAAACGAACGGCACAACTGGCCGACAATCATTGATCAAGCATATTCAGTGTTGGTGACGAGAGAATGACGCAACGCGAGTGCACACGGTGGTCGATGCTGTCGCCGGTGACTGTTCCGGCGACAGTTGCAGAGCGAGTTCCGAGGAGCCAATACCGTGTGCACGATGGTGCGAGATGGTCATGCGCGCGAGTCACGGTTCGTCTACCGCGCGTGTGGAGCAAATGCTATTCCGCCCGTAGCTACGGATTACGCGCCAACCGAAAGCCGAGCGCGCTACCAGCATACCGAGCGTCGACGTAAAGGCGATATGCCGATCTCACTTCAGATGCCGAGCTGCTGACTGATCCTCCGCGAAGTACATGATAGGCTCCTGCAGCGGGTCCTTGCGGGTCGTTCACCGGCGACGTCGCGTAGTAAGTTGCCGAAAAGATGTCCTGCACGTATTCCAGCACGTTGCCGCTCATGTCGTACAACCCCCAGGCGTTCGGACGTTTTTGTGCGACTGCTTTAGTCCTGTGCTCCCCGTTGAAGTCATACCAGGCAAAGTCTTCCACATTGCCGACAACGCCGTAATCTCCGGTCGTACCAGCGCGCGCCGCATACTCCCACTGCGCCTCTGTTGGCAGCCGATAGCCCTTGCCCGGGTCCAACTGATTCAGCCGCGCCAAAAATACCTGCACGTCATTCCACGAGACGGATTCGACGGGACATGAATCGCCGCACTGTGGGGTAAAGCTTGGATTGCGACCAGTGACCGCGCGCCATTGCCCTTGTGTCAACTCCGTTTTTTGAATTTGAAACGCGCTCAATGTGACGGTGTGTACTGGCGTTTCATTGTCGAAACCGCTGGTGGTTGATCCCATCAAAAAACTTCCAGCGGAAATGGGCACGAACTGATCGGCGGCGAAAATTGGCGGCGTAATTGTAATCGTTGCGGTCGCTGTTTTGCTCGTGGTGGTGAAGCCAATTCCCGAGCCGGTCGATGTCACCGTAATCACCGATGTTCCGGCTGTCACACCAGTCACCACACCCGTTGACGACACGGTGGCGACCGCTGGTGTTGCACTGACGAATGCGTTGCTGACCGCAACGTTTTCTCCCGCGACCTGAGCGGCCGGTACAATCGTGAGTGTCGATCCAACGGTAGTGCTACCGGTTATCGGCGTCAGCGTGACGGAGACTAATGCGTCGGGAGCTGGTGTGACCGTGATTGTGGTCGCTGCTGTTTTTGTCGTTGGTGTGAATCCGGTGCCCACGCCAATAGCGGTCACCGTAATCACCGACGTGCCGACCGCCACACCGGTGACGATGCCTGCGGCTGACACTGATGCAACCGTCGGTGTGCCACTGGCATAGGTCGTGGTCACGGTGACACTTGGCGCAGCGACATCGACGGTCGAGACGAGCATGAGCGTACGTCCGGCCATCACGCTCCCGGTGCTCGGCGAAACGGAGAGTCCGCGCAATGCATCCGGCGCGGGCGAGACGGTGATCGTCGCCGATGCCGTCTTGCTCGTCGTCGTGAATCCGCTGCCAGAACCCGTCGCCGTGATCGTGATGACTGACGTGCCGGGCGCAACGCCGGTGACAACGCCCGTCGGCGACACCGTGGCCACCGCAGGTGTTGCACTCGCAAATGTGTTACTCAACGTCACCGTTGACGCTGCGACATCCGGTACGCCCACGAGAGACAGTGTAGAGCCTACCGAGACGTTCCCCGATGTCGGCGCTAGCGTGACGCTGCGCAAAGCGTCGGGAGCCGGCACGACGGTAATGGTTGCAGTGGCCGATTTAGTCACGGTGGTAAATCCCGCTCCCGCGCCAGTGGCCGAAACTGTAATGATCGACGTGCCGGCCGTCACACCGGTTACGATGCCCGACGACGACACGCTAGCGACCGATGGTGTGCTACTCGTGAACGTGTTTGCTACGGTCACGCTCGCCGACGCTACATCGGGGACCGCAGCGACCGTGAGTGTTTGTCCCGCAATCACGCTGCCAGTTGACGGTGATATCGTAAGCCCGCGCAACGCGTCTGGACTGACGACGGGCGCAACGCTCTTCTCGCTGCTTGCGCATGCTGCGGATTGCAATAGCACGATCGCAAGACCGACGATGTGCCTGAGTCGAACGGCAGTGTGCACGAGAGATACCCCGGGATTGAGTGCGGACGATGCGGCGGGTGCTATCGGGATTCGACAGTCACTCTACATCAACAGCGCAAAACCTCTGTCGGAAGGATCACTCGTTTGTCAGACATTGCTTCCGCCGAAGCCCGCGCTGCGCATCGCTCCTCACTGCCGATGGCAAGCGATACCTCGAACAGCATCGGAGCCACGTCGCCAACGGGATAGCGCCCCTACGGTACGCGGCGGGACTTCAAAAATTGCCAGGCGTCGTCATTGACCGTGCCGGAAACCGACGAATAGTCGTGGTCGTGATTCGCGAGCTCGACATAGTGCACGGTCATGCCTTGCGCGAGCAGTAGATCGCGCGTGCGCCGACCCTGCTGCAACGAGAAGTATTGATCCCGATCGCCGAGGTAAATCGCGATACCGGTCTTTCGCCGCGCTTGCTGCACGACGCCGTCATAGTCGGGTTGAATCACCGACGCAAAGATCGCGGCACCGGCAAAATAGTCCGCGTTCAGCAGTGCAGCGTCGTACACAAAATACCCACCCGCCGAATAGCCAAACAGATACCTACGCGTGGGATCTACGTTCCACTCAGTCTTGACCGCGTCCATGATGCGCGGAAAAACGATCGGTACTCTCGTTTCAGCGCTCGCACTGAGATCGAGTGTTGGCGCGACGAGTATGATGCCATTCGATTCAGCGAAGGTTCTCCAGTTTTCGAGAAACTCGCGCCCGTTTCCGCCGGCGCCATGCACCAGCAGCATTGCCGGAAGCGCCGTGCGATGATCGTACGTTGTCGGCACGAACACGGCGAATGAATATTCCATTCCGCCGTAGCTCATCGCGCGGTCAACCACAGTGCCAGGGCCGCCGGCTTGCGTCAGGCTGATGCAACCAAGCGAAAAGACGGCGGCCATCATGGCTGCGCCAATGAGTCGAACGCGGCGGGTCGAACCAGTCATCGTGCTCAGCGCTCAGGTGAAATACGCAATCGCGGCCACAGCTGATTTCATTTCGGAGCATACGCGAGTGCCCCGGGGCCTGCTACGTGGCAGGATGTGAACTGCGGGATCGCACCAACCAATGGCATGTGGATGCGATCAACCGTTCATCGCCATGTCGCGCCGTTCGTGCGGTCGCACCTGCCGTTGGCAGCATGTCACGTTGTGCTTACGCAACGCGC
>JAYTTR010000376.1:0-5438 GCA_043744935.1 Gemmatimonadaceae bacterium | reverse complement strand
GCGGCGAATGACCGAGCGTCGTACGATAGAGGTGGCGCTTGGTACCAGTGGCCTGGACGCGAACGGATTGCCGCTGCGCGCACCCCTCGTGGTGCTCGGCGGCAATGCGGTCGGTCTCGAGTCGATCGCGAATCTGGAGCCCGAGCTGTCGTCCGATCACATGTTGATAAACATCGGACCTCAACACCCCGCAACGCACGGCGTGCTGCGCCTAGTACTCGAGCTTGACGGCGAAACCGTGGTGCGCTGCATCCCGCATATCGGATATCTGCATTGCGGGTTCGAGAAGATCGGCGAGTATCGGCAATACAATCAGATCATTCCGTGGACCGATCGCGAAGATTATCTCAATTCGCCCGGTAACAATGTTGCGTTTGCGCTGGGCTGCGAGCGTCTCTTTGGCGTTGAGATCACGCCGCGCTGCACCGTCTTGCGCGTGATTGCGATGGAACTCTCTCGCATTATTTCTCACGTCGTGTGGCTGGGCACAACGTCGGTCGATCTCGGTGCGTTCACACCGTTTCTTTGGTTATACCAGGAACGCGAGAACGTCTACAACCTGTTGGAGGGTTGGATTGGTGCGCGATTGACCACGTCGCTCACGCGCGTTGGGGGAATGGCGGCAGATATTCCAGATGGTTGGCTGGACGGATTGAAAGCGTTCATCAAAGGGTTTCCAAAAACTCTCGATGAATCGGTGCGCATGCTCGAGACCAACGCTATCTGGGCTGGACGCACAGTGGGCCTTGGCGCCATGACCGCCGAAGAAGCGGTGAACGCCGGTTTGTCCGGCCCAATGTTACGCGCTTCGGGCGTAGCATACGATGTCCGGAAGGATGTGCCGTACCTCGACTACGAAACGTACGACTTCGATGTGCCGGTGGGCACCGTCGGCGATGTGTACGATCGATTTCTCGTGCGTGTTGACGAGATGCGACAGAGTGTTCGCATTCTTGAGCAAGCGGTGCAACGTCTCCCCAACGGTCCCGTGAACGTCGACGACCCTCGTCTTATTTTACCGCCAAAACACAAAGCCACGAGCGAAATGGAATCGATGATCCATCACTTCAAATTGGTGATGGAAGGTCCGCGTCCACCGGCTGGCGAATGCTACGTTGCTGTTGAAAGTCCGAAAGGCGAAAAAGGCTATTACATGGTGAGCGATGGTTCTGCCAAGCCCGTGCGCTGGCGCATTCGCCCGCCGTCGTTCGTCAATTTGTCTGCCATCCCCAAGATGGTCGAAGGCCACCTGTTATCCGACGTGATCGCGATCAACGCGAGTATTGATATCGTGATGGGAGAGATCGACCGATGAGCCATGGCCCGTCGGCGAGCGGCGGTGCGATGGTTGCCGGTGCGCCTCGTGCGTCGCACGACGATCTGCCGTACGTCCCAGTCTTTACTGGTGAACGCCGCGTCGAGCTCGACGTTATTCTGTCGCGCTACCCGTCAAAGCAAGCCGCGCTGCTTCCCGCGCTCTGGATGGTGCAAGACGTCCATGGATGGGTGAGCGAAGCCGCGATGGAAGAAGTGGCGCAGGCGTTATCGATCACGGCAGCGTATGTCAAAGGTGTCGTGTCGTTTTACACGATGTATCATCTGCATCCGGTTGGTCGGCATTTCATCCAGGTGTGTACCACAACGCCATGCAACGTGTGCGGTGCCGAAGATGTCGTGCGTTCCTTGCTTGAGCATACCGGCTGTGGTGAACTTGGTCTGACCAGCGCCGACGGTAAATACACCGTCATCGAAGTCGAGTGTCTTGGCGCGTGCGGGTTTGCCACGCCAATCATGATCAACAACGCGTTCGTGGAGTCGGTAACACCCGAATCCGTACCGCGCATTCTTTCGGAGTTGGTGTAATGGGGTATCCGCATCCGTCGCATCCGCGCGAGACGCCAATCCTGTCGAAGCACTTCGGCGACCCAGAGGCGCGCACGCTGAGTGGGTGGCGCGAACGCGGGGGGTACGAAGCCTTTGCCAAAGCGTTGGCAACTGATCCGCAAGAGCTCCAGACGACTATGAAGGATTCTGGTTTGCGCGGCCGTGGCGGCGCAGGTTTTCCAACCGGTTTGAAGTGGTCGTTCATGAAACCGGACGGTAAAGCGCACTACATGCTGTGCAACGCCGACGAGTCCGAACCCGGTACGTTCAAGGATCGCGAGATTATGCGATGGACGCCGCATGGATTGGTGGAAGGCGTGGCTATCGCCGCATACACGATCTACGCCGAAACCGCGTACATCTATATCCGTGGCGAATTCACCGAACCGTACGCACGCGTGACACGGGCGGTCGAAGAAGCCTATGCCGCTGGAATTCTTGGCGCCAATGCGATGGGTTCGGGAAAACGTGTGGATGTGCACGTGCATCGGGGAGCCGGTGCGTACATCTGTGGCGAAGAAACTGCCCTGATGAATTCGCTCGAAGGCCGTCGCGGGAATCCGCGTATCAAACCGCCGTTCCCGGCCGTCGCTGGTCTCTTTGGCAAGCCGACCACGATCAACAATGTGGAGACACTTGCCGTGGTACCGCACATTATCAAGAATGGTGCGGAGTGGTACAAGCAGTTTGGTCGTCCGGACAACACGAAAAGCATCGGGACCAAACTATTTTCCGTGTGTGGAAATATTTCGCGTCCCGGCAACTACGAAGTGGCGCTTGGTTTTCCGTTCAAGGATTTCCTGTATGAGCTCTGTGGCGGCCCGCTGCCGGGGCGCGAAATCAAGGCCGTAATTCCTGGCGGTTCCTCTGTGCCTATTCTCACGCGAGAAGAAGCCGAGGGCGCGCTGATGGATTACGAAGGGTTTGTTGCATCTGGCACGATGTTGGGTTCCGGTGGCGTGATTGTCTTCGATGACAAGCAAGACATGGTGAGACAGATCGCGCGACTCGTCCGCTTCTACGCGCACGAGAGCTGCGGACAGTGCACGCAATGCCGAGAAGGTACAGCGTGGACAACGCGCATCATGGAGCGCATTCGCGATGGCGAAGGAACGATGGAAGACCTCGACACACTCGTTGCGATTGCCGACGGCATGACGGGCAAAACGATTTGCGTGTTAAGCGATTCGTGCGCAACACCGGTGCTGTCGGGGCTCAAGAAATTCCGCCACGAATTCGAAGCGAAGATCCAAGCCAATCGAGCGATGGTCACCGTGCCGCATATGTTTCGCGCGTCAGCAGCTTGAGACGCGTACCGTGACGGACGTCAAGATGATTTCACTCACGATTGAAGGGCGACCGACCACCGTACCGGATGGCACAACCATCCTCGAAGCGGCGAAGACAGCGGGCGTCCTCATTCCACACTACTGCTATCATCCCGGACTACCAGTGGCTGGTGTCTGTCGGATGTGCCTCGTGGAAGTCGAGAAATTTCCGAAGCTCGCGCCTGCGTGCGCGACCACGGTGATGGAAGGGCAGGTGGTGCACGTGCATTCGGCCAAAGCCCTCGAGGCGCGAAAAGGCGTGCTCGAGTTCCTGCTGATCAACCATCCGCTCGATTGTCCCATTTGTGATCAGTCGGGCGAGTGTGAATTGCAGGACTACACGTTTGCCGAAGGACGCTCGGATTCGAGGTACCGGGAATCGAAACGCTTCAATCCGGTGGAGGACTTTGGCGGAGACGTACTGTACGTCCAGAATCGTTGCATTCTCTGCACACGGTGCGTGCGTTTTATGGATGACATCGCACACGATCCTGTACTGAATGTTTCGGAGCGTGGTGATCGTGCGTACATCGGCAAAGCGGACGGACATGACCTCACGAACGTGTGGGCGGGTAATGTTGTCGATCTCTGTCCAGTCGGCGCGCTCCTCTCGAAAGATTTTCTCAACAAAGCGCGCGCATGGGAATTGGATCGCGCGCCGACGATTTGCACAGGCTGCAGTCAAGGCTGCAACATCGTCGCGGAGACGCGCGACAATGTCGTCGTGCGTATGCGTCCGCGACCGAATGACACGGTCAATCAGTATTTCATGTGTGACGTTGGTCGCATGGGCTACCGTGCGTTCAATCGCCGCGATCGCATCGATCAGCCGTTACTGCGGAATGATCAGTCCCTTGCAATTGCCGAGTGGGAGGATGCGATTCGTACGGCCGCGCGTCAGCTCGCCGGCAAGCGCATCGTTGCGCTGGTCTCTCCGAATCTCTCGAACGAATCACTCTTCCTTGCACGGCGCGCAGTGAGCATCGCCGACGGCGTTGGCGTGTTTCGTGTTGAGCGTGGCGTTGAAATCGCACTGCCGGGAGCAGACGATGTGTCGCTGCGTACCGAACGTGCGTCAAACACCAACGGCGCTCGACACTTCGGGTTTGTTGAAACCTCGTCGCTGGGCGAGACACTGCGTGAGGGTGACGCACTCCTCGTGATCGATGACCTGCTCGATGGCATCGCGACGTCGGTCCTCGACCGTGCATCAACCGTTGTGTACATCGGCGCGGTACTTCCCGATGTCTTGACCACCCGTGCCGCTGTCGTTCTGCCAATCTGCAACACGCTTGAGGAAGAAGGCACGTTTACGAATGTGCGCGGACGTGTGCAGCGATTCCTCCAGGCGAAAGCGGCTCCGGGCATTGCGCGTCCAAGCTGGTACGTATTGTCCGACCTGTTGATTGCGCTCGGCGGCACCGCATCGTATTACATGCCGTCCGACGTGTTCGCGGCGATCGCGAGCACGCACGATGCATTTGCCGCACTGAATTATGAGGAACTGGGTCTTCGCGGCCTCCCCATGCTGGAGCGCGTCGCATCGGTGAGTGCCGCCGGTGGCGCAACGTGAGCGCGCAATTCGTACTTGTCGACGCCATGTTCTCGAATCTGTTTCCGAAAGCCGACCCTCAGCACGCGCCGGATGCAATCGGCACGTTCGTCCTGGCCAGCTCAATCAAGATTCTTGTCGTGTTTGCACTGTACCTGGTGGGCGTCGCACTGCTCACACTCGCGGAACGCAAGGTTGCCGCGTGGATCCAGGATCGACGCGGCCCAAATCGTGCCGGACCCGGCGGCATCTTGCAGCCTGTCGCAGACGGCATCAAGAATTTCATGAAGGAAGAAACGAATCCGGCGGAAGCGGATCGATGGCTTTTTATAATCGCGCCCGCGCTCGCATTCATTCCGGCCATGCTCACCTGGGCGGTGCTCCCGCTCGCGGCTCCATTGCCAACACCGTGGGGACTCATCGACATGTCGGTGGCCAACCTTCCGGTCGGCTATTTGTTCACGCTCGCGATTTCGTCGCTGGGTGTGTACGGCATTGTGCTCGCAGGATGGTCGTCCAACAACAAATACGCGTTGCTGGGTGGATTGCGTTCAAGCGCGCAAATGATCTCGTACGAGATTGCGATGGGCATGTCCACTATTCCGATCCTGCTCCTGGCCGGAAATGTCTCGCTCACGGCGATCGTCCAGCAGCAGCAACACATGGGCTGGAAC
>JAYTTR010000375.1:0-5446 GCA_043744935.1 Gemmatimonadaceae bacterium | reverse complement strand
GAGCAGGAAACGCGGACGGCGAGACCAAAGTCATCGCTAGCTCCGAAGAAGACTGCGCACTAGCGGCGCGAGGAAGAAACCGAAAGGTGCGCTACGTTCCGTCAGGCCGACAGGGGCACCACTAGGGAAGCGGCGTTCCGCGCTTCACCGGCAATGCGTACCGAACCGGTGCACCCTTCAGTGCCCGCCCCCGATACAGTGCGGTGGCGCGCACAATCACGGAATCCGTCGCCGCACCGGTCGGAAACAATGTCGCGCGAATGCGCACTTTGCGTCCGGCGTTTCCACTTGCATCGGTGGTATCAATCACCGACGCCCGACCTTGATCGTCCACGAGGTAAACCGCCTTCGTGGTATCGTTGGTTGGATTTGCCGGTGTCAACACCTCGTACCGTACGAGCCACGCATTTACACCAGTCACGGTTGCCACCGAATCGACGTGGCGCACGACCGCAGTGAACGCGGTGGATGTATTGGCCAGCGCCCGCAGTCGACCAGTGTCCGGCAACGTCGTGGTAAATACCGGCAGACTGGAAAGCTGTGAGCCGCCGTCGATTGAATCTGGTCGAGTCGTGACGATCAGCACACGCAGCACTTGCAACGAACCGCCAGCACGCGCCGCGACGCGCGCATCACCGGTCGAGGCACGCAACGCACGCACAACGCCCGAGAGCGAATCGATGGAGAGTGCCGTGTCCCGAATCACGTCCGCGTACAAATAGCGCACGGCAGCATTCGCAATGACGTCACCGCGCACATTCCGAACGATTGCACGGATAGGCGCGATCGATCCGGCTTCATCGCGCAACGTGTCGCCAATGACGACGGAGGGCGACGGAAAGGCAGAGAGCTCGATGGCCGCTGGCTCAGAGGGGCTCGTGCCAATTTCGACACACGACGCAGCCACACCGAGTCCAAGTACGGTCAGCGCTCCACTCACGACGCGGTACAAACCACCACGCACTGCTCGACTCATTCGACGACGCTCACGCCTGAAGTTTCACGTGAAGCGCTCGGCCAATTGCATGGCGAGATTCACGTAGGCCTGACTCGCCGGATCAGCGGGCGCGCGCAGGACCACCGGTTGCCCCGCCGCAAATGCATCGGCTGTCGCGGGCGTCCGCGGAATGGGAACGTCAAACACCAAATGCTGCGGAAGATGTTCGCGTACATAGTGTACAACGCGTTCGGTGGCCGGGTTCCCCGCCTCGAACATCGTCAACAAAATGCCTTCCAGCGTCAGCTCATCATTCTCGAGAATGACATCCTGTATCGCCCGCAAAATTTGCGGAGTTGTTTGCAGCGCCAGCGGCTCGCACTGCAACGGCACAATGACATGTTGACTTGCCGCGAGCACACGTCGCGTGACCGCGCCGAGTCCGGGCGGCGTATCCACCACCACCACGTGACAGCGCTCACGCGCCAACTGCAGCAGCTCGGCCAACACGGTGCTTTCACCAACGCGCCGTTGAAAATCCGAATGATCGGCGGCCTCGCTCACACTGCCGGCGAGAATTACGCGCAACCACGGAAGCGCGGTTGGAAGAATCACTTCGCGAAGAGAGCAGTCGCCGCGCAAATAGTCATCGAAACCCACCGTGGGATGTCCACGACGCAATCCAACACCGTAACGAACCGCGCCCTGCGGATCGGCGTCCACCAACAATGTTTTCAATCCTCGGCGCGCGAAGGCAGCGGCAAGGTTCACCGCCGTTGTGGTTTTTCCAACACCACCCTTCTGACTGACAATCGACAGGACACGACCCACGCTAGCGCTCGGGGTCGAAAGTCGGCGCGTCGCTCGACGCCATATCACGCGCGTTCTCATCCACTGCCGCTTGATCTGCCACCGGCTCAACGGCATGCGACGCACCACGCAACCGGTCTAGCGTTTGTCGTGCGTGTTCACGAAACCGAGCCGACGCATCGTCGGTACTGGTACTGTTGCGCAAAAAAGCCTCGAGATGCATGCCAGCGTGAGCGGTGTCACCGCGCTTGAGTAACAAAAATGCAAGCCCGTAGTGCGCACCTGACAAATCCGGCGCTACCTGCAATGCGCGCCGATACGTACGAATCGCTTCCTCAGGCTGCCCGGTTTTCGAAAACGCGATCGCGATATTCTGCAACACGCGGACATCGTCGGGATGCGCGCGAAGCGCGAGACGATACGACGTCAGGGCATTCGGATAATCGCCGCGCGACTCGAGTTCGAGTGCTTCAGCGAGAAAGTCCGTGGGGCGTGATCCGCGCCCGGCTGGACCGCCTACAAGACGGCGCCACCAAGTCATGCGCTCGCGGTAGTTTCGGAGAATGAAAGAGAAGTCGATCTGATGGCGCAAAGGTATCGGTGAGTCACGCGCCCAACAAGGCTGCATGACGTTGTGCGCTGCTGGCCTCTACGCTCTCACACGGCTACACTCCGATGTACCCCAACAGGAGTCGTGCATGTCCTCGCGCCCGCCGTATGCACCCGACCCTGCAAAGGGCGTATTGCTGGTCGACTGGCCATTGTTTGGCGAACTCTCGCGCGCCCTCGCGCTCAAAGTCGCGCGCGCATGGCGTCCCGAAATTGTCGTGGGCATTGCGACCGCAGGCGTCGTGCCCGGCGCCGCCGTTGCTGCCATTCTCGACTTGCCCTTTCACTCCATCATGGTTTCGCGTCGCTACAGCACCGAACGCGTGCGTGCAACGCCCGCCGTTTTTGGGGCCGCACCCGTTGAGGTGCGCGGCAAACGTGCACTCATCGTAGACGAAACGTGCGGCTCTGGTGACACCATGCGGCTTGCGGTGGCCGCACTCATCAATGTTGGTGCGATAGACGTCCGCACTGCGGTGAGCTTTCGCACGGGCACATTCGAACCGGATTTTCACGCGCTCGCAACCGAAAGCGCGATCGTGCTCCCATGGGACCGCGAAATTCTCATTGATGACGACTTGAAGCCAAACCCGAAGTACGAAGGCTTGCTGTAGCGCGCAATCCTCTACGCGCTATTCGCCGCTGTCTCATATGAGACACCGCGGCCCATCGCTTCGTGCACGTAAGTCAACACGTCAACGGAGCCGAGCAAGAAGCGACAATGCGTATCACCCGACGTACGGCATTCGACTTCGAGCACCGCAATCGGCGCCTCCGCGAGTCGACCAAAAAAACCCGCAAAAAGTCCAGTGGACACGAGGCATCCGGCGCCCTCACCTTGCGCCTCGCTCCACGCATCCGCATCAAGTGCAATGACCGCGTCGCTGAGCGGGGTAAGTGCAATACTGCCCCAACCCGACGCGAATAAAAAATCGCTCAACAGTGGCCCGAAACGCTCGTCCGCAAGCGACTCCGGCGCCGTCTCGGCACACTCCGACAGCCACGACGCAAAACTGTCATAGAGCGCGGCGCCAGCGTGGTATCCGGCATCACGTACCGAATCCACGAGCATGGATGTGCCGCTCGCGTCGTGCACCGCGTTTCGCAACGCGCCGAAAAACTCGACCGGCATCGCCACGGTACGTGTCGTCAAAAATGGGAGTGTAGTGCTCATGTGTGCGTACGACGCTCGCGCATCGGCACCGTCACGTCAAGCGCGCCACGCGATGACAATGTGTCGCAGTTTGTGACACCGTCTTCCATCCTCACAACACCGTACTCCGTTTAATGAGCTCCGCCTCTCCGATCACCTCCACCCCCAACGTCACCGCCTTCTCCAACTTGCTCCCCGCATCCTCACCCGCGACAACGAACGTGGTCTTTTTCGAAACGCCACTCGTGACGCGCCCGCCAGCTCGTTCCACCAGCGCTGTTGCCTCACCACGCGACAATGTCGGCAACGAACCCGTCAATACCACGTTCGCTCCACTCAAGGGCCCACCGTTCACTACCGCGTTTGGCTCAGTAACTTGCAATCCCCGATCACGAAGCTTTTCCACGAGCGCGCGCAATGTTGGGTTGGCGAAATAGTCCGCAACCGACGCCGCAATGATATCGCCAATGCCTCGCACCGCGCCGAGCGATTCGGGCGTTGCCGATATGAGTGCGTCGAGCGAGCCAAACTGGCGCGCGAGCAATTGCGCCGCCTGCGCACCCACGTGCCGAATGCCCAGACCAAAGAGCAAACGCGACAATGGCTGTTGCTTCGACTGAGCAATCGCGGCCACCAGATTCTCTGCACTCTTCGTCGCGAATCGATCGAGGGTGACGAGTTGCGCCGAGGTCAGGTCATACATGTCGGCAAAATCATGCACGAGATCAGCGTTGAGCAGTTGTTCGATGCGCGCATATGATAAGCCGTCGATATCGAGCGCATCACCGGACGCGAAATGCACCAGCGCCTCGAGCAATCGACCAGGGCACGCCACGTTCGGACAATACGTTGCGACATCATCGCCGTATCGCACCGTTGGCGTGTCGCAGCGCGGACAGTGCGCGGGCATTGACCACGGCGTCTCACTCCCAACGCGCCGCTCGGGGATTGGACCGAGTACATACGGAATCACGTCACCCGCGCGTACGACTTGCACCCAATCCCCATCGCGCAAATCCTTCTTCGCGATTTGATCGGCGTTATGCAACGACGCGAACGTTACGGTCGCGCCGCCGACCTCGACCGGCTCAAGCACGGCAAACGGTGTCAACACACCAGTCCGACCCACACTCACCTCAATTTTCAGCAATCGCGTCTCTGCCATATCCGGCGCAAACTTTCGCGCGATCGCCCACCGCGGCGTGCGGTCATTGCGGATACCAACGTCGTTTTGCACGGCCACATCGTCGATCTTGACTACCCCACCATCAATCGCAAACCCCAAAGCCGCGCGCGTTACGTGTTCGACCGTATAGGCCCACTGCGCTACCGCGTCCATCGTTGCACAACGCTCGCGATGCGGCGCAACGGGAATGCCCCACGAGGCCAACGTGTCGAGGAGTGCCCACTGCGACGTCGCTGGAGTTTGACCGTCAGGAAGCACCGCGGCGTACCCAAAGAAATGCAATGGACGCTGTGCAGTGATCGATGCATCAAGCTGTCGCAAGGAACCCGCCGCCGAATTGCGGGGGTTCACGAAGACCGGTTCACCAGCCGCAACGCGCGCTTCATTCATGCGTTCAAACCCGGCAAACGGCATGTAGACTTCACCGCGAATTTCCATGAGCGTGGGATGATGATCGCCCTGCAGCCGTAGTGGAATTCCTTTGATAGTGCGGATGTTGACCGTAACATCCTCACCCTCGGTTCCGTCGCCTCGTGTCGTGCCTGTCACCAAAACGCCGTCGCGATACGTCAAAGCCACCGCTGCGCCATCGATTTTCAGTTCGACGGTGTACCCACCGCGATGCACGCTGTCGCCCACCAAGCGCACGACGGAGGCTTCGAACGCGCGCAATTCGTCATCGTCGAACGCATTATCCAGGGACAGCATGCGAACGAGGTGTCGATGCGACTGGAACGAGGCTTGCACTACT
>JAYTTR010000374.1:0-5487 GCA_043744935.1 Gemmatimonadaceae bacterium | reverse complement strand
CCGTGTTGGTCAGCACATGGCGTGTTAATTCGATCGCCGAAGGACGCGGTACATGCCCTTCGCGCGTTGCCACCGCAATGTTCGAGTCGAGTGCGCGCAACATCGCCGCCTCTCCGCCAGGCGCAGCCAGAATCTCACCCACGTTCGCCCGAAAGAGCACCGTCGACACCGCAACGGTCGCGAGCATCACCACCTTCTCCCACATCGATTGCACGATGTCGTCAGCGAGCTCCCAGTCAATGCTGCTTTTGGCGAGCGCGTCGGCAAAGAGTTGCGCGCGCGCCGACTTCGTGCGGTCACGTTCGCCAAAAATGAGTTTCTGCACCATATCCACATGCTGAATAACACCATCAGCGCGCATGGAGACATTCACTAAGCAGGCACCGCCCATCACCTGCGCCGCGCCGAAGCGTTTGTCCAACCAATCGAGATGCGACATGCCATTCAACATCGGAATCACGGCGCACGTGCCAGTCATCGCGGGCGCAATCGCGTCAGTTGCCGAATCAAAATCGTATGCTTTGCACGTCAGAAAAACGAAATCGTAGCCCGGCGTCAGTTCTTCTGCGGTCACCGTCTGCACCGGCATGTTGATATCGCCGTGCAAACTCGTCACGCGTAAGCCATCACGCCGTAACTGATCGCGCCGCGCTGGACGCACGAGAAAGGTGACGTCCGCGCCGGCGGCAGCGAGCCGCCCGCCAAAATATCCGCCCACGCCGCCAGCACCCAACACGAGCAGTTTCATCGCAGCCGTTCTCCAACAAAGGAATCGCCACAAGACCCCCGAAGTGGCGAGATGACGCACAGGGGATATTACATTGCGAGCATGCGTTCCGTGTGATTGAACTCGGCGTACGCAGCGTTTCGTACCACATCACGCCGTAGCATCCATGACCGATCTTCGCACCGACGTATCGTTGCTCACGTTCGATAATCGCTTTGTTGCCAGCCTTCCGGGTGATACCGAAACGTCCGCGCGACGCCGCCAGGTATTCGGCGCGTGCTGGAGTGCTGCGGCGCCTACGCCGGTAGCTGCGCCGCACCTCATGGCGTATGCGCACGAAGTCGCGACCATGGTCGGATTCGCAGAGACGGACATCGCGTCGCAACAGTTCGCTGATGTGTTTGGTGGCAACGCACTCTTGACCGGTATGCAACCGTACGCAGCCTGTTACGGTGGACATCAGTTTGGCAATTGGGCCGGTCAACTCGGTGATGGTCGCGCGATGTCGCTCGGCGAAGTGGTGAACGCGCGAGGCGAGCGATGGGAGCTGCAACTCAAGGGCGCTGGTCCGACACCGTATTCACGCACCGCCGATGGCCGTGCCGTTTTGCGATCATCCATACGTGAATTTTTGTGCAGCGAAGCGATGCATCATCTCGGCATACCGACAACACGTGCGCTGTCGCTTGTCACAACCGGTGAGCCAGTGTTGCGCGATATGTTTTACGACGGCAATGCGCATGACGAGCCAGGCGCCATTGTGTGTCGTGTCGCTCCGTCGTTCGTCCGTTTTGGCAATTTTGAAATCCTGGCCGCTCGGAACGACATCGCTTTGCTCACGCAGCTCGTTGACTTCACCATCGCGCGCGACTTTCCGCACATCACCGGCACTGATTCCGGGCGTCGGATGGCATGGTTTGTGGAGGTGTGTGAACGCACGGCCGTGATGATTGTGCACTGGATGCGCGTGGGCTTCGTCCATGGCGTCATGAACACCGACAACATGTCCATCCTTGGCCTCACGATTGATTACGGTCCGTATGGATGGCTCGACAACTTCGATCCGACATGGACGCCCAATACTACCGATGCCAGTGGTCGTCGCTATCGGTTTGGGCAACAGCCAGCGATCGCACAGTGGAATCTCATGCGGCTCGCAGACGCGGTGCGTCCACTCTTTGACACCACAACACCATTGCAGGAGGCGCTCACTCGCTATCACGCAATCTATACAGACGAGTACAACGCAATGACGACGGCGAAATTCGGATTTCGCGCGTTCGGCGACGTTGAACAAACACTCATCCGCGAAGGGTTCGCGTTGCTCTTCGATGCGAACGTCGACTACACGCTGTTCTTTCGTGCCCTTGGAGAAATCCCCGATACGCTGCCGGATTTTGCGAACACGCTCTTGCTGTTGGGCGACGTATTTTATGACGAGAGCGCGCTGCTCGCACACGGTGATGCATTGGCCGGGTGGATCGTGCGATGGCATTCGCACCTCGTGCGTGGCGACGAGGGGTTTGAAGCACGACGCGCACGCATGCACGCGGTGAACCCGCGGTATGTGCTACGTAATTATCTTGCGCAACAAGCGATTGATCTGGCGACGGCGGGAGATGCGTTGATGGTGCAGACGTTGCTGGAGGTGATGCGACGCCCGTACGATGATCAACCGCAGTATGCGCAGTTCGCGGCAAAGCGACCCGAGTGGGCGATGAACAAAGCGGGATGTTCAATGCTGTCGTGCTCGTCGTGACGAGCACGCCAATCGTCCTCGCGTGGAGTGGTGGGAAGGACAGTACGATGGCGCTCGCAGCGCTGCGGGCAGATCCGGCGTGGCACGTGGTTGGACTCGTGACGGCGGTGACGGCGGGCTACGATCGCATCAGCATTCACGGTGTACGGCGCACAATTTTGCATGCGCAGGCGGAGTCGATCGGACTACCGTTGGTTGAGGCGTGGCTCGAACCGACGTCGTCGAACGACGCATACGAAGCCGCATGGGAAACTGCCCTGCATAACGCGAACGAGACGCTGGGTGGTGTACGACATGTTGCCTATGGCGATCTCTTTCTGGCTGACGTGCGCGCGTATCGAGACGCGCTCATGGCTCGATTGGGATATGTAGCGGTGTACCCGCTCTGGGAGCAGCCTACCCTAACACTGGCGCATGCATTCATCGCGGACGGATATCGTGCGGTACTCACCTGCGTGGACACCACGCAGATTGATGCCGATTTTGCGGGCCGCGAGTATGATAAACGTCTACTAGCGGACCTGCCAGACGGTGCCGATCCGTGCGGGGAGCATGGCGAGTTTCATACCTGTGTGCTAGCGGGCCCGATGATGCGTTCGCCCGTGCAGGTAGTGATCGGCGAACGCGTGCTTCGGAATGATCGTTTTCAATATTGCGATTTGGTCCCGGTGTGACGATCTGTCCTACGGTGTCTTCTTTTTTGTCATTACAAAGTCGTATTCCAAACCAATCGTATCGGCCACCGTGAGTAGAATCGACACGCTCGGCTGCGTCATCTCGAAATCTTTGAACGTGAAACGTGTGGCGGCAACACCTGTCAACTTGTCGCCGGTCACAGTCGCGGTCACATTCCAGATGGTGGGCCGCGTGATCCCCTTCACCGTCAAGTCGCCGACGAGCTGAAACTTCGTGTTGCCAGACGTGGGGAGCGGCGACGTAAGCCCTCGCACATCGTTGATTTTGAGCGTGGTGGTTGGAAATGAATCGACCACCAACAGACGCCGTTTGACGTAACTGTCACGGCGGTTCTGGTCACTCTTCATATTAGTGACGTTTGCCGTGAACCCCGACGATCCCGCCACAATTTTTCCGGCAGCATCGATCGCGATGGCACCTGTCACGAGCGACGTTTCACCGATGGCGTCATTGTCGAGCTCTTTGCCCACGAGGCGCTCGCGTACACGATATCGTGCCTTGTTACCCACGCTATCCGTTTCGTAGCGAACGCCAACGCTTTTAATCGATGTCGTCTTCTTGCTCGAAGACTTGGAACTTGCCGATTTTGGTTTTTTGCCTGGAGGCTGCGCTGACACCTCGGGCCTTCCCGATATCAACGATGCTGCAAGAACGCCTGTAACCGTAATCATCCTGAAACGCACCGTCTCTCCCCTGTCGTGAACTGGGCCCGCGCGTCGAGGTGTGGCGCGCCTTGCAATTGAAGAGTTGCGTGGCCCTGCAGGGTTCCAACGAATTACGCCGCGACCACCTCGGATGCCAACCCCCGTGCCGTCACGCCATTCAATTTTCGATTCAACTCACGTCGCAACAACAATAGGCTGATCACCGTTTGTCCCGTCACGGTGATCACGGACAACACCCACATTTGCTTCAGCTCAAAGCCGGCGCGGTGTGACAGCCAAATGGCTGGCAGGGCAAAGGTGACAACACGCGTTGCACTGCTCATCATCGCCGGCACGGTATTGCCGAGTGCTTGAAACATGCCGCTGCAGGTAAAGATGATGCCTTGAGCAACGAAGTTCCACGAGATCACGTGCAGAAACTGCGTGCCCACACTGATCACGGCAGCGTCGCTCGTAAACACTTGTATGAGCCAATCGGCACGCCACTGACACAACAGCGTCGTGGCAAACATCGCGACGCTCCCAATCATGGCGGCTGAGCGAAATGTTTCGCGCGTGCGATCGGCCAGACCGGCGCCAACGTTTTGCCCAGCAATCGGCGCGGCGGCGAATGCGACCGCCATCGCGGGCAGGAAGATGCCTTGCATGATGCGTGATCCCAAGCCGTACCCCGCCTGTGCCGACGCGCCGAAGTCACGAATGATGAAGTACGTGGTCGCCATCATGACAAACATCAATGCAAACTCGCCACCAGCGGGGAGTCCGATTTTCAGAATGCGAAGCCACGTGGCGAACTGCGCACGCATGAGTGACGTGTCGATTGACACGAATTTTTCGAGCCGCAGGAAATACGTCCACAGCATCACGACGCCAACGCCAACGGCAATCGAACTTGCGAGTCCGGCACCCGCGGTGCCCATCGGCTTGTGCGTCACCCACCCCGCAATCAACACCGGCGCCAGGAGTGCATTGAGTAGCACCGTGAACACCTGCACGATCATCATGGGTTTTGCGATGCCCGTACCGCGGAGCGCAGAGCCCAACGTGATCATGCCGAATTGCAACGCCAGCGCGGGCAAGTACCAGCGCAGGTATGATGCACCCGCTGCGCTCGTTGCGGCGCTTGCTCCAATGGCGTTCATGTATGCACCGGAGAACGCGTAGCCCGCCGCGAGCGTGAGCACCGCACAAAATGCAGCGAACACCAGGCTTTGATTGAACACGAGGTTCGCGTCAACGCGATCCTTGCGTCCGGCTGCATGCGAGATGAGCACCATCGTCCCGACACCCAGAATTTGCGTGAGTGCCATCACGATGAATTGCAAATTTCCGGCGGCGCTCACGCCGGCGATCGATGCCTCACCCAACTTCGCCACGAAGTACAGGTCGACGAAGTAGTACAGCGTCTGAAATACCATGCCTGCGGCCATCGGTGCAGCAAGCCGCAATATGTGTTTGCTGATCGAGCCCTGTGTCAAGTCATGCATGGTGCGCATCCTGTTCGTGAGAGACTGCGGTGGCATGTCGCGTAACGTGATCGCGGAGATCAGTTGGCCACGATGCTGCGTAGTGAGCAAATCGTGAAGCGTCGACGGCGAACAAGGCGCGCGTTGCTTCTTCAAACCCTGGCTGATTGCCTA
>JAYTTR010000373.1:0-5511 GCA_043744935.1 Gemmatimonadaceae bacterium | reverse complement strand
GGGGTTCCACTTCTGCATTGCTACTCCACGATGGAGGAAGAGAACGAAGTCGCACGAGCCTACGCGCAACTACGCCGCCCACTTTCCATTGGATCTCTCAATAAAAAATCGCAGCGGCCTCAACCATAAACATTCCTCGCGAAGCACGATCCCCGCCATCTTCAATAACGATCGCCAAACGCGTCACACCGGCAGCGGGATCGAAATTGTCACCGTCGTTCCGCTCGGCACACCGCTCGCGATTTGCAACGTTCCACCATGCGCTTCGGCGATGCGGCGCGCTAGCGGCAATCCCAGTCCCGTGCCGTTCGGTTTGCTGGTGAAGAACGGCGTGCCGATCACCGATAGATCGGCCGTTGAGACGCCGCTGCCGGTGTCAGTAATGCTGATGGTGACCAGAGACGCATCGGTTGTTGCGCGGACGGTCGCGTGACCGCCAGCTGAAAGCGATTGCGCCGCGTTGAGCAACACGTTGAGAAACATCTGCTCGAGCGCTCCCGCGTCGACCAACACCGTTGTCTCCACAGCCGACTCGAACGGCAACAACGTCGCGCCACGCTCAGCAAACGTTGCGTCGGCCGAACGCATCGCGCGTTGCACGACCTCGTGTAGCTTGGTGGCAGCGCGTTCAACATGGCCACTTCGCGCGACCCGTAGCGCGGAGGTGACGGTCGTGTCGAGCCGTCGCACCGAGCCCAGTGCTCGTGCGACGAGCGGCGCCGCCGTGTCAGTTGTCACCAGCAGGCGATTGGCATGCTGCAGATCGATGCGCACCGCGGTCAGCGAATTACGCACCTCGTGCGAGAGCGACGCCGCGAATTCGCCCACGGCGGCGAGCGATCGTTGATGAGTTAGCTCCAGCACGGAGTTTTGCAAGCTCGCGGTCATCCGATTAAATGCAACGGCGACATCACCGACATCGTCATCACTGATGTGGTCGACGCGTTGATCGAGCTTGCCATCGGCGACCTTGCCGGCCGCCCCGACGAGCGCGTGCAGGGATCGCGTCAGGCGCGAGGTGAGCAGCACTGCAATGATCAACGCCACCAACGCCACGAGCACCAACACCGTGAGTCCACGTCGCGCGGCCCGTTCAAACGGAAGCACATACGGTCCGGTAGGGGCGACCAGTGCCATGTCGAGCGCCAACGGGTCGAGTCGACGCATCGAGGTTGCCCACGCATCGCTCGCGCCCGCGTCACGCGTGGTTGGCGTGGTTGAATTCGACGACCAACGCAATTGCGCGCTGTCGCGAATCACCAGCGCTGCACCGGGCAGCCTGCTCACGCTGGAGTCAAGCGAAATGATGCTCGACAGTCGCACAGCAGCGAGCAATTCACCGGCCGACTGACCGTCGAGGGTCAGCGGGCGCGTGATGTCCAGCAAGTCAGTGGGGGAGCCATCCCCGCGGCCGTCGCGACGGCGCGATGTCACGGTTGCGCTTTTATCAGAGGTCCACACGACCCTGCCTTCGCGGTTACGCAATGTGAAGGCGGCGATCGAATTGCGCGTGGCCTGCCGTAGCTGCTCGAGATACAGCGAGTCACCCGACGTGATGGACGTTCCAGCCAGTAAGGCGCGCGCCACGGAGTTCTGCGCGATGAGCTGCAACTCGCCGTCACGCAACGACCACGTGGCGCGCGCCGCGGCCAAGAGCGCATCAGCCTCTGCGTCAAGCTGCGCCTGCAACATGGCACGTCCAGCACGCTCAGCGGAACGCGTCAACCACACCCCCACGATTCCAAGCGGTAACAACACACCGAGCACAACGAGCAACAAGAATCGCGCGGCCAGCGTGCTGCGCCACGGTCGTTGCGGCGCCGGACCAGCGGCACGCACCGTCGCTCCCGCAAGTGACGGTACGCGGCTCATGACAGTTCGTACTTTTCAAGGAGTCGGTTCAAGCGAGGACGCGACACGCCGAGCAGAGCCGCCGCGCGCCCCTTGTGCCCCTGCGTCGCTTCCAGCACGCGCGCGACATGCTCCCGCTCCAGTTGATCCAGCGACGGCAGCTGTTTCTGAGCGGGCGCACTGGGCGAGGCCACGGACAGATGCTCCGGCCGAATGACCCCGCCCGAGGCGACCACCACCGCGCGCATGAGACAGTTTTCGAGTTCCCGTACATTGCCGGGCCATTGGTGCTCCATCAGGCGATGCCGCGCGTCTGGCGACAACACGGCAACGGGGAGATCGAGCGAAATCGACGCCTGACGCAGCACGTGTTCCGCGAGCAGCGGGATATCCGACACGCGCTCACGCAGCGGGGGCAGCACGATCTCCACCACGCGCAAGCGATAGTACAGGTCCTCACGAAATCGCCGATCGGTGATCATCGTTTCGAGCGGTTGATGCGTCGCTGCGATCACGCGCGCATCGGTGTGTAGCGTGCTGTCTGCACCGACCGGTTGAAACTCGTGATCTTGCAGCACGCGCAGCAGTTTGCTCTGGAACTCCAGCGACGTGTCGCCAATCTCGTCCAAAAAAATGGTGCCGCGCCCTGCTTGTGCGAACCGACCGCGGCGATCGCTCATGGCCCCGGTAAAGGCTCCTCGCACATGACCGAACAGTTCGGATTCCAACAGCGTTGTCGGCAGCGCGGCACAGTTGACCGGTACGAATGGCTCGGTGCCGAGTGGCGAGTGAGCATGAATCGCCCGCGCCACCAGCTCCTTGCCCGTTCCGCTCTCACCGCGAATCAGCACCGTGGCGCGTGACACGGCGGCCTGACCCACGCGCTTGTAAATCTCGATCATCTGCGGATCGCGACCAACGAGCGCTCCTGCGGACGGCGGCGCTACCGGCGTGGAGTGCGCGCGTTGACGCAACGCGCGATCACTGACGATGCGTTCGAGCGTCCGTTGGACATCATCGAGATCGAGCGGCTTCACCAAAAATTCAACGGCACCGAACTTCATGCCTTCGACGACCGTTGGCATGTCGTCGAACGCCGTCATGAGGACGACCGCCACATCGGGCATGCGGGTACGCAGTTCGCGCAGCAGTTCCAGCCCGCTCATCTCGGGCATGCGTACGTCAGTCAGCACAATATCTGGCGCGAGCGCACCGACGGTAGCCAGCGCGGTGATCGCGCTGGCCACTGTGGTGACGTCAAATCCGGCGGACGTGAGCGCATCCTGCAGCGCCGAACGAATGGCGGCGTCATCATCGACCAGCAGGATGCGCGTTGTCATCGAGGCGGAGAGCAGGCGGTGACTAGCGATGTTGGCGAGGGGCTGGTGCGGTCGACGCGGACTTACGAAGATCCACCAGCAACAGCGCGAGTGAGACGTCGCGTTGCGCCGAATACACAATGAAGCGCGTATCCGGTGATAATGCGAAGCTGGCGCCGTCCATCCCGCCGCCGAGATTCGCAACGATTCGGGGGAGCGCGCCGTCTACCGGTACGGCGTAGACATTCGAGCCGCCCGGATCGTTTGAGGCGCGTCCGGCAATGAAAATCGTCCGTCCATCCGCTGAAAACGTGGGCGTGTTCGGTCCGAGAAACCAGAAGGGCAGTGAAATTTCCCGCCGCGCGCCGGACTCCATCGCAATGAATTCCACCCGTCCGAACATCCCTCGGCTCACGTCCCGGAAGGGTACGGCGACGGTTTTACGGTCGGCGGAAATCGCGAGAGGCGCCATCGGCGTATTGCGCGGCACAGCGGCCAGCTTGCGCGGTGCGCCGCCATCGAGAGGCACAAAGAATGCTCCCGAATCACCGCGGGTAACAACTGATGCACCATCGATGAACCGAAAGCCTGCGCCGCAGCACGGCGGATCGCTGAGCGTGAGTTGCGCTTGCTTTGGTCCGTTGAGCGGGAAGAGCGTAATGGTGGGTGGAACACCGTTGGCAAGAATGACCGCTGAGATCGACCGCGAGTCATCGTGCCAGATCCAGGCACCGACGCGAACGGTAGTATCGGCGAAGAGGTCGCTGATCGTTCCGCGTGCCACGTCGAGCAACATCAGCTTTCGCCTTCCCTTTTCCGAGAAGGCAATGGTGCGGGAATCCGGCGACCATTGAAACCCCCAATTGTATTGGGGCAGATCGGTCTGCCGATACACCCGCACATTCGTTCCGTTGGCGTTCATAACAGCCAACGATTGGCGATCACCCTCGACCACATGAAACGCGATACGAGTGCCATCGGGCGACCATTGCGGATACACATTGGCGTCGCCAACGATTGGGATATTCTGGGGGGGCCCGCCGGCAAGCGGCTGAATCACAAGCTGCCGCCGATCATTAAGCGTTTGCCACACCAATAGGCTGTCGCCGATGACTCCGTCGTATTGGGTGATAGCGCCGACCGGAAGCGAGGCGTGACCGACTTCGCGTCCAAGCGTGTCGACCAGCGTCGCCTGATCGCCATCGGCGACTCGGCCCTTAGCTGCGACAAAAATCAGACGCGTGCGGTCAGCGGTCATGCCGGCAAACCAACTGTTCACCGGCTTCGGAATCGAGACTGGTGGACGTCCGTCAACGAACGCTTTCGTCAGCTTCCAAGCAGAACCACGATCGCCGGCCATCAAGTACAGGCTCTGTCCGTCGCGGCTCCAATGCATTTCTTCCAATCCACCGAAGCGCGCAATTTCGCGTTCCGGTCCCCCCTCAAGCGGCATGACGACAAGGCGCCGTGGTGTCTTTACGTCGGACCGATCGCCCGCCTGATAAGCGACCCACTTACCGTCGAGCGAGATGGACGGCGAGCTGCCTGGACCAACGGAGATTCGTTGCGCCGAGCCGATGGGCGCGCCTGTCAACCGATTGATCGCGATGCTCCAAAGGAATTCCTCCGAACCTTTATCTCCCACTCGCGACCACACTAACCGATCGCTCTTGGGCGACCAGGCGACGTAGTCCAAGTGAGAATCGGAAATCTTCCAGCTGCGCTTCGAGGCCACGTGAAGAACGCGAAACTCGTTGCCCGCGACCAGGCTGATGAGTTGCCCGTTCGGCGCGACGTACAGCTGCGATGCCGAGCTGTCACCGGCGAATTTTGCGAGCACGGGAAAGGCGCTCGACGTGCGCTTCGGCGCTTGCGCGTCTGCACCACGTGCGAACGACGCCGGCAGGCACGCGCCCGCGAGCGCACCGACCACCCACGTTCGCGAAAGAATTTTGTGTGAATGCATAGCAGGCTCCGAACGATGCGATGTATGAAGGCCATCCCGGAAGGGTCTGCTCCGGGCGATGGGCGCGATGAGCGCTGCTTTCTCGTACATCAAGTACCGTTCCCTGCCGACGTAAACTCGCAAACGCTTATCGGTCAGCCGGTTGCGCGATACGGCGAGACGCGGGCCACTAGGTACGGTTGAACGATTCGTTCAATTCATGAGTGCAAAACACTGTGGTCTTCACCCGGTGTGATCGACAGGTTCGTCGGTATTCCGACAACAGCCAAACACAAGAGCGACCGCAGCCATGATCTGGTCTGAGGTCGCTCTTCTCGTTACGCGCGAACGATGTGGTGCGTGCTAGTCTGCGATATCCGCGTCCGGCACAGGCGC